>JALQVK010000196.1 GCA_023260375.1 Rhodoluna sp.
GTGCGTTGGCTTTGTCGGCGCCTTCGGCGAGAAGTTTGTCTAGCTCGTTTTGGTCGGCCATTAGCTCTTGGGTGCGCTCGCGGATTGGTTCGATGGCGGCAATCACCACGTCTGCTACCTCGGCCTTTAGTGAGCCATAACCTTCACCGGCGAACTGTTCTTCGAGGGACTCGATGCTCTGGCCGGAGATGGCTGAGTGGATGCCTAGAAGGTTAGAGACGCCTGGCTTGGCTTCGCGGTCGAACTTGATGATGCCATCGGTGTCGGTGACTGCGCTCTTGATCTTCTTAAGGATCACGTTGTTGTCGTCCATGATGTTGACCAGACCCTTAGGGTCGGCGGCTGACTTTGACATCTTCGCGGTTGGGTTTTGAAGGTCGTAGATTTTGGCGGTTTCCTTGAGGATTACGGCTTCAGGGATGGTGAATGTTTCGCCAAATCTCGAGTTGAACCTTAGGGCAAGGTCACGGGTTAGTTCGATGTGCTGGCGCTGGTCTTCGCCAACTGGAACTGCCTTTGGTTGGTAGAGGAGGATGTCGGCCGCTTGAAGAATTGGGTAGGTGAAGAGACCAACGCTGGCGGTGTCGGCTCCGGCTTTTTGGCTCTTGTCTTTGAACTGGGTCATGCGGCTGGCTTCGCCGAATCCGGTGATGCAGTTGAGGACCCAGGCTAGTTGGGCGTGGGCTGGTACGTGACTTTGGACGAATAGTGCTGACTTGCTGACGTCGATTCCGGCTGCGATGTACTGGGCGGCGGTGCGTCGTGAGTTCGTGCGTAGTTCTTCAGGATCTTGAGGAACGGTGATCGCGTGAAGGTCAACGATGACGTAGTAGGCGTTGTAGTCGTCCTGCATGTCTGCCCAGTTGACCAAGGCACCCAGATAGTTGCCGAGGTGAAGGGAGCCGGCAGAAGGTTGCATGCCGGAGAGCAGGTTTGGCTTAGTCATGGTGTTAATCCTAGATGGAGTAGTCGACGGTGACCGGGGAGTGGTCGGTCCAGCGGGTGTCGTAGCTCTTGGCGCGGTGAACTAGGTAGTTGCTGGCCTTTTCGGCAAGCTTTGGGGTGGCTAGGTGGTAGTCGATGCGCCAGCCGGTATTGGTGTCGAAGGCTTGACCGCGCTGAGACCACCAGGTGTAAGGGCCTGGCTCGTCTGGGTGTTCTCTGCGGCCGATGTCGATGTAGCCAATTTCGTTCATGAACTTGTCGAAGTAGGCCCGCTCTTCTGGGAGGAAGCCTGAGTTTTTCAGGTTGCCTTTCCAGTTCTTGATGTCGAGCTCGGTGTGACCAACGTTGAGGTCGCCGGTGATGACCGCTTGGGTGTCTTTTAGTTGTTCGAGTCTTTCGAGCATGGCGTCGAGGAATTTGTATTTCTCGATCTGCTTTGGGGTGCCAACTTCACCGGCGTGAACGTAGGTGGAGACGACGGTTATCGTTTGGTTTTCGATTTGGAAATCTGCTTCAAGCCAGCGGCCTTTTGAGTCGAAGTCATCGGGACCGAATTTGGTTTCTACTCGGGTTGGGGTGAGCTCGGTAATGATGGCAACACCGGCACGACCTTTGGCGGTGGCTTCGTCTAGGTAGATGTTGGCTTCTGGCCAGAGGTCGGCCATGACCTTTTCAACGTCGGCGCGTTCGGCTCTAACTTCTTGAAGGGTGATGATGTCCGGCTTCTGTTCCTTGAGCCAGTCGCCGAAGCCGTTGCGATGGGCGGCACGGATGCCGTTGACGTTAATGGTGGCGATGTTCAAGGTCTTAGGCATAGCCCAAGTTTACTTTTGCTAGATGGTTACGTAGATGTAGTTGCCGGTCTTCACCACGGTGTATTTTGTGAGAGCTCGATTGGCCGGGCCCGATTGAACCGACCCGTTATCGGCACTGAAGGTAGCTCCATGTTCGTAGCACATGACAGTTCCGCCGAAGATCTGTTGACTTTGAAGGTCTACGGTTTGGTGAGTGCACTGGCCTTTGAAAGCGCGGAAGACACCTTTTCGGGGCTGGGTGATTAGCACTGGTCGCCCTTTAACTGAGAAAGTCTTGGCGCTTCCAACTGGAACACTTGTGGCTGCGGTGACCTTGTATTTGGTTGCGGCTTCAGCGGCTGTTGCACCAAGAGTGGCAAGCCCAATTCCAGAGAGTACTGTGGCTATGCCGCCAAGCAAAGCCTTACGGCTAAGTTCTCTGTGGTTGTGATTTTCGCAGGTTCCCGTGCAGTTCTGTTCCATGGGTCTAAGTCTAGGAACTGTTTTGTTTCAGTCGGGTTTATCCACAATTTGTTCAGGTAATTCTCAGTGAACCTTTTTAGTGGGTTCACTGGTTCGGCTGACCGTGGCAAATTGAGGTTTAGTACCCGTCACCTTTACGGTTAGGTGCTGGTCAAAGTCGAGTTTTGAAATTCTGTAACTGGATTTTGTCGCGCCGTCAATCGGATTACCGTTTCTAAACCATTGAAATTTGAGGGTTACCTGGTCGTCCCAGATTCCCACAATGGCTTTGACAGTGGTACCGATTTTGGCTTTGCCGGAAATGGCTGGTGTCGGCGTGTGAGTAAGCGCCTTAGCAAGAATTTTCCTGGTTTCACCAAAATACACGGTGTCATTCACGGCTGCCTTGGTGAGTGTGACTCGAAGTTTTAT
>JALQVK010000090.1 GCA_023260375.1 Rhodoluna sp.
CTTGCCGTCTTTTTCTAGGACGAGCGTCGCGTGCTCCAGTTTGGTGACCTTCATAATGTCCATCTTGCCAACCCTGCGTAGACTTTTGGTTAATTATGAAAAAGTCTGCTCGCGTCTGGGCAGTGGCATTCTTTGTGTCACTGTTGCCTTTGACGTTTGTTCTGGCTGAACCTCTTGGTTTCGTCGTTCCACAAGAAGCGCTTTACGTCTACATTTCACTGGGTCTTGGTTTGATTTCCACTCTGCCAATCTGGGGAGCAGCACTGGTGCGGGCGAGGGTAGGCAAACATCGTCAAGACTTACTCTCGTTGGTCGCTATCCTTCTTTCTTGCGGATTCGCCCTCTTTTCAAAGAGGTTAGAAAACTATTGGCAACCTTTGGCGCTTATCTCAATCATGCTGTTGGGCGGCTTGATTCAAAATCTGCAAATTACTAAAGTTCACGGGGCGGCCAGGAAGTTCAGCGGGCTAATTCCTAGCAAAGTTGCTTTGATTGATGGCCGAGAAATCGAGCACCTGCCGGTGGCCGATCTAGAAATTGGCAACGTGATTTTGGTAAGGCCAGGCAGTGCTGTTCCAGCCGATGGTTACGTAATTCAGGGTCACTCTCTAGTTTCGGAGGCGAAAGTCACGGGAGAAACGGAGCCAACAATCAAAGGCCCAGGAGATTGGGTCTTGGCTGGTAGTGAAAACGTTGCGGGAAGAGATTCTTCACACGGACCACTGACGATTAGAGTCAGTGCGGTTGGGGAAGATCTGCTGATTCATCAACTGGAATCTTCGGTGGATTTTGAAAACACGACGCCGGCCAGAAACACCATATTTGGGCGCCGAGCGTCGAACGCACTCACGTTACTAACTATCTCGGTATCCCTGATTGTTTCTGGCACCTATTTGGTGATTGGCAAGTCTCCACTTGAGACCATGTCTGTCGCGGTTTCCCTTCTAGTTAGCGCTCAAGGCGCCGTGATTGCAATCGCTGCCCCTTTGGGCTCCATCGCTAGCTCAATCAAGGCCGTCAAGCTTGGGGTTTTGATTCGAAATCGCAAATCTTTTGAGCTTTTGAACAAAATCAATCATGTGGTCTTCAACAAGACTGGCGTTTTGACCAGAGGTCACAACCAAGTTGGGGCCATCCACCTGGCTCGCAACACTTCGATTGGCAGCGAAGACGAGTTATTGGCATTGGCCGCAGCGGTTGAGCTGGGAACTAGCCACGAGTTGGGTCACTTGATTATTCAGGAAGCGGCCAAAAGAGGGTTGGAACTGCCGACGGTAACCGAGATTGCACCAATACCTGGCTTGGGAGTTTCAGCTAGGTTTGATGGCTCATTGGTTCAGGTCGGCAATGCCGGCATGGTCAATGTCTCTGGCATCAACATGAATCCTTACGATCTTTTTCGAGTATCGAATGCTTATCAAGAAGGTTCAAGTGTTGTTTTCATAAGCATCGACGAGCTATTGGTTGGTTACATCGAATTCCCCGACGAGCTTAGGGCGAACGCCCAGCAGGCGATTGTGGAACTCAGCGGGAAACATGCAATTACTGTTCTTTCCGGCGATGCCACGGGAGTGGTGGAAAAAGTCACCACAGGACTTGGTCTCACCGAATTTGCTGCCGAGGTTCTCTCGACCAGAAAAGCAGATTGGATTAAGGAACGACGTGCTTCCGGCTCAAAACTTCTGCTAATAGCCGATGGTCATTACGATGCCAGCCCATTAGCTGAAGCCGATGTAGCGCTAGCCTTTGGTGCTGGTCATGACGTTCATCTGAGCTCGGCTGACCTTATTCAAATCTCAGAAAATCCGCTCACGGTCGCAACGCTTATGAAACTGTCCCGGAGAGTTCAAAGTCGAACCCTGAGGAACATCGTCCTAGGAATAACAATTTCACTGGGGATGATGGTCGCGAGCGCATTTGGAGTGCCTGCCCCGGTAATCGCCCTAGTCGGGTTGTTGTTGACTTGGTATTTGAATTCGTCGATTGTTCGGCTAGTCAAATGACCAGGTTTGGCGTGATTCTAAATCCCACCTCTGGAAAGGGGAAAGGTGCAACTCTCGGCCCAGAGTTTGTTTCTGAACTGACGGCACGTGGAGTTGTGGTTACTGACCTTTCGGGCAAAAGTTATAGCGAAGCCATGGAACACGGTCGCTTAGCGATTGCCGAAGGTTCCATCGATGCACTTGCCGTGGCTGGCGGAGATGGCATGGTTCACCTTGGCGTCAACCTCTGTGCCGGAACAAAAGTACCTTTGGCGATAATGCCTTGCGGAACTGGAAATGACGCAGCCATGACTCTCGGAATTCCGCTCAATGATCCGGTGAAGGCGGCGGAGTTAGCGGTTGCTAAAGTCGGCTCACCGGAAACGGTTGATTTAGGACTTGGGGTAACCGGTAACAGACGCTTCTACTTCTTCAATTCAGCCTCAGCCGGATTTGATGCGATTGTGAATCGTCGCGCTAACCGATGGAAGTACCCCAAAGGACCATCACGTTACACCTTGGCGATGCTCTACGAATTGGTCACATTCAATTCCCTCAAGTATCGAGCCAAGATTGATGGCAAGTCGCGCGACCTCGATGGAATGCTTTGTGCTGTTGCGAACGGCCCAAGTTACGGTGGCGGTATGTTGGTGGCACCCCAGGCGACCGTCACCGATGGGTTACTCGATCTTTTTATCGTTCACAAAATTTCGAAGCTGGAACTAATCAAAGTCTTTCCAAAGGTTTTCACCGGTCAGCATGTCTCGCACCCAGCCGTAGAAATTATTCGCTGTGAAGAAGTAACTCTGTTGAGTGAAGGAGTCCCGGTTTATGCCGATGGTGAGCCGGTTGGAGTCTTGCCCATGACCGTCTCGGTGGCTCCAAAGTCGCTCAAAGTATTGGCGCACCTGACTTAGTGTGTGGCATAATCGTAAAGTTGCTCTAAACGGCCCCATCGTTTAGCGGCCTAGGACACCGCCCTCTCACGGCGGCAGCGCGGGTTCAAATCCCGCTGGGGTCACCATTCTCCTCTTCGACGCATTAGCTCGGAGGGGAGTTTGATTTTAAGTATCGAAATCAAATCGAAATAAAGAATTCACCTTGAAATAACGCGTGGTGGCAAGTTAAGGATTGTTACGGCAATAGGCTTTAGGTATCAGCGGACGGCAATGGGTGCCGATCGCATTTCAGGAGGAATAAAAGTGAACAAGATTTCACGCAACACCTTCAAGGGTCTGGCACTGGCAGCAGTCGCCACCCTTGCGCTAACCGGTTGTGCACCAGCTAAGGTCGTGCCATCGCTCGACTACAAGGCTTGTGCAGTTTCTGACGAGGGAAGCTGGAACGACAAGTCGTTCAACGAGTCAGTAATGGACGGTATCAAGAAGTCGAAGGCTGAGCTAGGCGTAAAGACCGCCGACGCCGAGTCAAACTCTTCGGAAGAATTCAAGCCAAACCTACAGGCCATGGTTGACGCCAAGTGTGACGTCATCTTCGCTGTTGGTTTCAACCTGGTTGCTCCAGTGAACGAGGCAGCCAAGGCAAACCCAGACATGAACTTCGTCACCATTGACGGATGGTCTGAAGGAAACGCAAACCTAAAGGCTGTCAACTACGCAATGTCTGAGTCGAGCTACCTAGCTGGTTACCTAGCTGCTGCTTACTCAAAGACTCACGTTGTTGGTACCTACGGTGGAATGAACATTCCTGCTGTTACCGCATTCATGGATGGCTACTACTACGGTGCTAAGGCATTCGAGAAGGCAACTGGAACCGCAACCACCGTTCTAGGTTGGGACCCAGCCAAGAAGACCGGTGACTTCATGGGCGACTTCACCCCTAACTCGGGTGTTTCGAAGACCATTGCTGCCAACCAGGTAAAGGGTGGCGCTGACGTGCTATTCCCAGTTGCTGGTGACCAGTTCGGTGCCGCTTCGGAGGCTATCAAGGAAGCCGGTGTTGACGGCGTCATGATCGGTGTCGACAAGGACATCGCGAAGACTTCGCCACAGTACGCAGACATGGTTCTTACTTCTGTTGAGAAGCGCATGACCAACGCTGTTTACGACATCGTGAAGGCTGCTGCTGTAGACAAGAAGCCTTACGCTGACTACCTAGGCAACCTAGCTAACGGTGGAACCGCTCTTTCTGGTTTCGGTGCATTCGACAGCAAGATCTCTCAGGAGACCAAGGACGCTCTAAAGGCGCTCCAGGCTGGAATCATCGACGGTTCGATCAACCCACTTCAGTAATCTGAAATCGAAAGCCGCCGAGATAGAAATATCTCGGCGGCTTTCGCCATTCTGGGGCTCTTGTTTCCGATAGATTTGTGGGATAAAGGAGTTTTAGGCAATGAAGCTTGAATTACGTGGAATCACCAAACGTTTCGGTTCTTTGGTGGCTAACGAAAACATCAACCTGGTGGTTGAGTCTGGCGAGATTAGAAGTTTGCTCGGCGAGAACGGTGCCGGTAAGTCAACTCTCATGAACGTCCTTTACGGCTTGTATCAGGCCGATGGCGGCGAGATTCTGCTCGACGGTAAAGTCCAAGCTTTCAAAGGTCCAGGCGACGCTATGGCTGCCGGTATCGGTATGGTCCACCAGCACTTTATGCTCATCCCAGTTTTCACCGTTGCCGAGAATGTGGTTCTTGGTAATGAGCCGGTCAACGCCATCGGCGGCCTAGACCTCGATACCGCTCGTGCTCGCGTCAAAGAAATTTCCGACCGCTTCGGTTTCGATGTTGACCCAGACGCACTCGTAGAGGATTTGCCAGTTGGTATTCAGCAGCGAGTTGAAATCATTAAGGCGCTTACTCGTAACGCAAAGGTTCTCGTTTTGGATGAACCGACCGCGGTGCTAACCCCTCAGGAAACCGATGAGTTGATGCAGATCATGCGAGAACTTGCCAAGTCAGGCACCTCAATCATTTTCATCACTCACAAACTTCGTGAGGTTCAGGCGGTTGCCGACAAGATCACCGTAATTCGTCAGGGCAAGGTGGTAGGTGAAGCCGACCCTAAGGCTTCTGCATCCGAGTTGGCTTCACTTATGGTCGGTCGCGAGGTTGACCTTCAGGTTGAGAAGGCTGCCAACAAGGTTGGCGAAGTTGTGCTTTCGGTCGCGAATGTTTCCGTGCTCGACGACCGCGAGCAGCGCGCCGTTGACAACGTTTCGTTTGAGGTTCGCGCCGGCGAGATTTTGGCAATTGCCGGTGTGCAGGGCAACGGCCAAACCGAGCTTTCCGAAGCGCTATTGGGTCTTCGTCACACCATCAAGGGTGGTGGCGACATTACTCTTGGCGGACAGGTTCTCAACAACCTCTCGGTTCGCAAACACCTTGAAGCCGGCATCGGTTACGTTCCGGAGGACCGTAAAAAAGACGGCTTAGTTAGCGAATTCTCAATTGCCGAAAACTTTATGCTGAATGGTTCATTCGGCAAGCCGTTCACCAAGGGAATCAACATTGACTTTGCTTCCCGTGACGAAATCTCGGCAAAACTTATCGAAGAATTTGACGTGCGCACCCAGTCGGCCAGCACCCCTGCCGGAAAGCTTTCTGGAGGAAACCAGCAGAAGGTTGTGGTTGCTCGCGAACTGAGCCGTGACGTGAAGCTTTTGATTGCTTCGCAACCAACCCGAGGTGTCGACGTTGGCTCAATCGAGTTCATTCACGAACGAATCGTCGCCGAGCGAGACTCTGGCCGCGCGGTTATTTTGATCTCCACCGAATTAGACGAGGTTTTGGCCTTGGCTGATCGAATTGCCGTGATGTACCGAGGACGAATTGTAGGGATTGTGGATGCCAAGACTTCCCGAGAGACACTTGGCAAGATGATGGCAGGTGTCGCGGCATGAGCGAAGACAACAAGCTTCTAAAAGAAATCATGTCTGGTTCGCCCTTACGAATCACATTGTCGGTACTCCTTGGATTCATAATTGGCTCAATTTTCATGGCTGTTTTCAATGAAAATGTCGTGGCTACTTACGCCAGCTTCTTTTCGAGTCCTGGAACAACTTTCCAGGTGGCTGGTCAGACCATCGTCGATGGTTACGTGGCATTGTTCAACGGTTCAATCATTAATCTGAGCGCCGATAACCCGGTCAGTATGTTCCGTCCGATTACCGAAACCCTTCGTTTAGCGGCACCGCTAATCATGGCCGGTCTCGGCGTGGCACTCGGTTTCCGAGTTGGCCTATTCAACGTTGGTGGAACCGGCCAGTTGATTATGGGTCTCCTTGGTGCAACCTGGATTTCGACTAGATTCGATTTACCCTGGGGCTTGCACATGGTGGTTGCACTCATCGTTGCCATTATCTTCGCGGGTGCAACCGGAGGTCTGGTTGGCTTTCTGAAAGCCAAGACCGGTGCACATGAGGTGATTGTTACCATCATGCTCAACTATGTTGCGATTGACCTCTTTACGTTCTTCCTCCGCACCCCGAGCCTGCTCCTTGAGCATGGTGGTGGAGGAAACCCGAAGTCTGACCCGCCGGCTCTAACCGCTCAGTTCCCAAGGCTGTTGGGTGATTCGTTTGGGCTAAACATCGGCATTATTCTGGCGATAGTCGCCGCTGTGGTTTATTGGTGGCTCATGGAGCGTTCGACCATTGGTTATCGATTCCGCATGGTTGGTCACAACGCAAATGCTGCCCGTGCTGCTGGTATCAGCGTTGAGAGGACCTATGTCTGGGCAATGGCAGCTTCGGCAGCGTTTATTGGTCTGGCGGCAGCCAACCAGGGGCTCAGCGCTACCAGCGGTCTGACCTCGAGTATCCATGCCAACATCGGCTTTGACGCCATCACAGTGGCATTGCTCGGCGGTTCTCGCGCCAGAGGCGTTGTGGTCGCCGGTTTGGTTTTCGGAGCCTTCAAGGCAGGTTCGCCGACGATGCAGATTCTCGGAGTCTCTCCTGAAGTTCTTGGAATTGTTCAGGCGCTGATCGTCCTCTTCATTGCGGCGCCACCGCTGATTCGGGCAATCTTCAGACTTCCAAAGGCAGAGGTGAAGTAATGAGCAAGCTAGAAGTTACTCCGGGCATGTTTTCAAACGCCGAAGTTCGTCCCAGTTGGAAAACTTCGATCGTTCTCGGTGCGTTCTCGCTTTTGGTTTTATTCGCTTTTGGTTTCTTTGGAAAACCAGGCGACGTAACCTACAACCTCAGCAACAAGGGCGATATCTTCTCTGTGCCTGACATCGTGGTGGCCTCTACCTTTGCAAACATAGTTTTTGGTTCACTGATGTTAGCTATCACAGCGATTTCGGTTTGGCGGACCATCCAGGGTAAACGCACACCGAGTTGGCTCACTCTTATTGCTGGATTGATCGGCGCAACCGCATTGCTCGGTTGGTTGGCTGCCGGAAACACAGTGCCGGTCTCCTTCATCTTGGGTTCTGCGATTGTCCTAGCGGTACCGATTATTCTGGGTGGTCTCGGTGGGCTAATGTCTGAGCGAGTTGGTGTTGTCAACATTGCCATCGAGGGCCAACTTTTGACCGGTGCATTCATGGCGGCGGTTGTAGGTACGGTAACTCACAACCTCTGGTTTGGATTGATTGCTGCGATGGTTGCGTCCGCAATTCTGTCTATGGCGCTGGCTTCGCTGGCAATTAAATATTTGGTCGACCAAATCATCATCGGAGTTCTAATCAACGTGCTCGTGATTGGTATCACTAACTTCCTTTACTCACAATGGCTAGCCAGCGCCGGCGAAGAGGCTAACTTCCCGGGCACCTTTGACATCATCTCGATCCCGTACCTAAGCGGGTTACCAATCATCGGTCCAGCGCTTTTCGAGGCGCGCATCACGGTCTACCTAACGTTCATCCTGGTTCCGCTGGTTTGGTTCGTGCTGTTCCGGACCAAGCTAGGGCTTCGCGCTCGTGCAGTTGGTGAACACCCAACCGCAGCCGACACCGTTGGCATCAACGTTGGCCGCACCCGTTTTTGGTGGGTGACCATTGGTGGTGCAATCGCCGGACTCGGCGGTGCTGCACTAACCATTGGAAACGTTGGTGCCTTTGGTCGCGAGATGTCTGGCGGTCTCGGCTTCATCGCTCTGGCAGTGGTAATCCTCGGTCGTTGGCAGCCGTTCTATGTTTCGGCGGCAGCGCTTCTGTTCGGCTTCGCAATCATTTTGCGCGTCTGGGCAAACGGTGTAGCACCCGGTATTCCAACCGACTTCATCACCATGGTTCCTTACCTGGTCACATTGATCGCGGTGGCAGGTTTCGCCGGCAAGGTGCGAGCTCCAGCCGCATCCGGCCAGCCCTACATCAAGGGTTAGTTAGTTCTTACGCTTCAGAAGTGTTAGGCCGCTCAGGGCTAGCACGATTGCCACTGGGGTAAGCGCCACGTAGTTCAGGCCGGCAAAGGTAACGGTTGCCAAAATACTGCCGGCAACACCGCCACCAAAGGCTCCCGAGAACTGCATGCTCGAGTCA
>JALQVK010000045.1 GCA_023260375.1 Rhodoluna sp.
GGCTGGAAAGCCACTGGCTTCATCTCGCCGCATTGCCAAGATTGCGTTCACTGGTGAAACCACCACTGGTCGCCTAATCATGCAGTACGCATCGGAGAACATAATTCCGGTAACGCTAGAGCTTGGTGGAAAGTCGCCAAACATCTTCTTCCGCGACATCGCAGAAAAGGACGACGCGTTCTACGACAAGGCCATTGAAGGCTTCAACATGTTCGCCCTAAACCAGGGTGAGGTATGTACCTGTCCTTCACGTGCACTAATCGATGCACCGATCTACGACAAGTTCCTAGCCGACGTCATGGTTCGTACCAAGGCGATTGTCCAGGGCAACCCGCTAGACACCGCAACCATGATTGGTGCTCAGGCATCAAACGACCAACTCGAGAAGATTTTGAGTTACATCGAGATTGGCAAGCAGGAGGGCGCCAAGCTACTTATGGGTGGCAAGCGTGCCGACCTTGGAGGCGACCTATCGGGTGGTTTCTATGTTGAGCCAACCATCTTCGAAGGCACCAACGACATGCGAATCTTCCAGGAGGAGATTTTCGGTCCAGTCGTTTCGGTGGCTAAGTTCGATGGTTTCGAGCAGGCCATGGAAATCGCTAACGACACCCTCTACGGTCTAGGTTCAGGTGTTTGGACTCGCAACATCAACACCGCCTACCGTGCTGGTCGTGAGATCCAGGCTGGTCGCGTTTGGACCAACTGCTACCACGCTTACCCAGCTCACGCCGCGTTTGGTGGCTACAAGTCATCCGGTATCGGCCGTGAAACTCACAAGATGATGCTCGACCACTACCAGCAGACCAAGAACCTTTTGGTCAGCTATTCGGAGAGCAAGCTCGGTTTCTTCTAAACCGACTAGGGGGAGAGGTGCGGGAGTTGATTGGACTCCCGCACTTTCACCATTGAGGAGTAATCTGCAGTTATGAACACCATTTACGGAACACTTCCGAAACGCATTGACGTCTCGGTCGCTGCGGGTGAACTGCTGTTGAAACTAACCAAGCGAAATGGCCCGCTAATGTTTCACCAGTCGGGTGGTTGCTGTGATGGCTCAGCGCCGATGTGTTACCTAGAAGGTGAATTTCGCGTTGGCGGTGCTGATGTTTTACTCGGGGAGCTTGAGGTAGCCGGAATTGAGACGCCAATCAAGGTTTGGATCTCACTCGAACAATTCGAGTACTGGAAGCACACTCACATCGAGATTGACGTGGTTCCGGGTCGTGGCGGCGGATTCTCTCTGGAGACACCTGAAGGTTTCCGCTTCATTATTCGCTCGCGACTCTTTACCGACACCGAGTACGAAGTGCTGAAGACTTCGCCGGTCCTGCTTGGAAACGGCGAGTACAAACTCGTCTAGCCCTAGACTTCAGACATGAACTCAACCGGGGCAATCGAACCAACCATCCAATTTTTAGGCGCAGCTGGAACCGTTACCGGCAGCCGATTCTTGCTTGAGCACGGCGACACCCGAGTGCTGGTTGACTGCGGAATGTTCCAGGGGCTCAAAGAACTTCGACTCAAAAACTGGGATAACTTCGCCGTTGAACCAGAAAGCATCGACGCCGTGGTGCTTACCCACGCACACCTCGATCACT
>JALQVK010000149.1 GCA_023260375.1 Rhodoluna sp.
CGCGAACGGTGACGTTCGGGTCGCGTAGGCCAACGCCCTTCGGAAGACTGGTTAGGTCGATTTCGACCTTGTACTTTTGCTTGGTTGGAACAACCAACTGCCACTTACCGTTTTCATCGGTGGTTGCGATTTCGTCGAAGCCCTGACCGGTTACGTGCAGCTTGATCCCAGCAACACCCTTTCCGTCGTTCTTCACGGTTCCACCGACAATCAGCTGGCTCACAGCAGGATCGGCCGCGTGAAAACTGGTGTTGGTGTGTTGGGAAATCGGTGTGGCTTCGGCCACAGTCCCTGAGATCAGTGCTGAGAAAAACACTGCGACGGCTGCAAATAACAGGCCGACGCGGGTCACTCGCGATGCAACTAGCTGGTTCAAGCTAAACCCTTCGGTTAAAAACGCTAACCGAATGCCTCGGCGCGTATCTAAATCGCAACTTTACTAGATTTATATTCCCGATTAACCCCGTTTTACGCGATAGAAACATAGTTGTTAAGAAGGGTAGAATTGGGTGATGACCCAGAACGATCCCTTTGGTTTTGTCGGCTTAACCTACGACGATGTGCTCCTTTTGCCTGGCGAATCGAACATCGTGCCAAGCGGGGTGAACACCAAGACCCGCCTCACCAAGCGCGTGGAGATCAATGTTCCGCTGCTTTCTTCGGCGATGGACACCGTAACCGAGGCTCGTATGGCTATTGCCATGGCTCGTCAGGGCGGCATCGGTGTGCTGCACCGAAACCTTTCGCTTGAACGCCAGGCTCAGGCCGTCGACATGGTGAAGCGTTCCGAAGCCGGAATGATCACCCACCCGGTCACCACCACTCCACTTGCGACGATTGAAGAGGTCGACGAGCTTTGCGGTCGCTACCGCGTATCTGGCCTCCCAGTCGTTGATGAAGACGGAATCTTGGTTGGTATCGTCACCAACCGCGACATGCGTTTCGTTCTTGAAGTTCAGCGTCCGACAACTTTGGTCAAAGACATCATGACCCCGATGCCTTTGGTCACCGCCAAGACCGGCATCAACCCGAACGATGCAATTGCGCTGTTCGCTCAGCACCGCATTGAAAAGCTACCTCTTATTGATGACAACGGTCGCCTCACCGGTTTGATCACTGTTAAAGACTTCGACAAGAGCGACAAGTACCCGCTGGCATCGAAAGACTCTTCTGGCCGCCTGCTAGTTGCTGCTGCCGTCGGTGTTGGAAATGATGCTTGGGAACGAGCGATGGCTCTCATCGACGCCGGCGTAGACATCCTCGTGGTTGACACCGCACACGGTCACAACCGTGCCGTCCTAGATATGGTTGCCAAAATCAAGGCAGAACCTTTCGCCAAGAACGTTGATGTGATCGGCGGAAACGTGGCCACTCGCGAAGGTGCTCAGGCATTGGTTGAAGCTGGCGTTGACGGCGTGAAGGTTGGCGTTGGTCCAGGTTCGATTTGTACTACCCGTGTTGTTGCTGGTGTCGGTGTTCCTCAGGTCACCGCTGTTTACCAGGCCTCGCTTGCTTGTAAGCCAGCCGGTGTTCCAGTTATTGCGGACGGCGGTCTTCAGTATTCGGGCGACATCGCCAAGGCATTGGTTGCCGGTGCGAACGCCGTAATGCTCGGTTCCCTACTGGCCGGAACCGACGAGGCTCCTGGCGACATCACGTTCGTTGGTGGAAAGCAGTACAAGACCTATCGCGGAATGGGCTCGCTCGGAGCCATGCAGTCTCGCGGCGAAGCCAAGAGCTATTCGAAGGACCGCTACTTCCAAGACGACGTGCTTCGTGAAGACAAACTGGTTCCAGAAGGCATCGAAGGTCGCGTTCCTTACCGCGGAACTGTTCAGACCGTGGTTCACCAGTTGGTTGGCGGTCTTCGTGCCTCGATGGGTTACGTGGGATCAGAAACCATCGACGAATTACAAGAAAAGGGTAAGTTCGTTCGCATTACTGCGGCTGGCCTCAAGGAGAGCCACCCTCACGATGTGCAGATGATTGCCGAAGCTCCGAACTACCAGAGCCGATAGGAAAAGACTTTGACCGAAATCGAGATTGGCCGCAATAAGCGCGCTCACCGTAGTTGGGCCTTCGACGACGTGGCTGTAGTGCCATCGCGCCGCACCCGCGATCCACAGGACGTCTCGACGAACTGGAACATCGACGCCTACAACTTCGCGCTACCGGTTTTGGGAGCACCAATGGACTCAGCAGTTTCTCCAGAAACCGCTATTGCCATTGGCAAGCTCGGTGGTCTAGGAGTGCTTGACCTCGAAGGGCTTTGGACTCGTTACGAAGATCCAACCCAACAGCTAAATGAGATTGCAAAGCTTGCCCCTGAAAAGGCAACCGCGAGGATGCAGCAGATTTATGCGGAGCCAATTAAGGCAGAGCTAATTCGCGACCGCATTGCACAGATTCGCGATGCTGGCGTAACTGTGGCTGGCGCTCTATCGCCTCAGCGCACTGCCGAATTCCACCAGACCGTAATCAAGGCTGGCGTTGACCTTTTTGTAATTCGCGGAACCACCGTTTCGGCAGAACACGTTTCTAAGACCGCTGAGCCGCTGAACCTCAAGCAGTTCATCTACGAACTTGATGTTCCGGTAATCGTTGGTGGAGCCTCGACCTACACCGCAGCACTGCACCTAATGCGAACCGGTGCTGCCGGAGTCCTAGTTGGTTTTGGTGGCGGCGCCGCCTCGACCACCCGCAAGGTTTTAGGAATCCACGCACCTATGGCTACTGCAGTAGCCGACGTGGCTGGCGCTCGCCGCGACTACATGGACGAATCGGGCGGTCGTTACGTGCACGTAATTGCCGATGGCGGACTGGGCACCTCGGGCGACATCGTGAAAGCGATTGCCTGCGGAGCCGACGCTGTGATGCTTGGCTCGGTATTGGCTCGTGCCACCGAGGCTCCAGGCCAAGGCTGGCACTGGGGTCAGGAAGCATTCCATGAAGAACTACCACGAGGTCACCGCGTGAATGTTGGAACTTCGGGAACCCTTGAGCAGATTCTGCTCGGCCCATCTTCATCGGCAGATGGCACCACCAACCTAATCGGCGCACTTAAGCGAGCAATGGCTACTACCGGTTACAGCGACCTGAAAGAATTTCAGCGCGTCGACGTCGTGGTTGCTCCTTACAACTCCTAAATGAGCGAGCCAACATTTTTTAAGGTCGCTACGCGACCGAAATGGGTTGGCGCTCTTTTACTCGCGCTCGCGGTTGCAGCCGTTTTTGCATCCTTAGCCCAGTGGCAAGCCGATCGAACCTATCGCTATGTTCCCAAAGCTCCAGTTAGCCAGACCTCGGTTCCACTTTCCGAACTGGCAAAAAGTTCCGCCGACTTTGAAGCGAATCAAGTTGATCGGCTGGTGGAGTTTCAGGCAACTCCATTCCTAGGTCAGGCCTACGTGGTTGCCAATCGAATTCAACTTGATGGTCAGGGTGGCTCGAAGAACGGTTACTGGTTGGTTCGTCCGGCGACTACCGATGAGGGAAAACTAATCACCCTTGCGCTCGGCTGGTTTGCAACTCAGGGGGAAGCCGAAGAGTCTGCAGGAATTATCAAAAATGGCGCCGAGGTCTCTGTTTTACAAACCTTCAGAGGTATCTATGAGCCAAGTGAAGACCCTAGGCCGGCCAGTGGAATAGTCTTTGAGTCACTTTCAATAGCTCAAATAATCAATCAACCGGGCCTTCCAGAAGACGTGGACGCGTATGCGGGTTTTGTAATTGTTCAGTCCCCAAGCGGTTCGGGAGAAAAAATCCTGATTGGTAATAATCCTGGGTCAACTATTTTCAATTGGCTAACCGCGTTTTATGCCGTGGAGTGGACCCTATTCGCAGGCTTCGCTGTCTTCCTCTGGGGGAGATTGGTCAAGGACGAAGTAATCCGACTAAAGTCCCAATAGTTATCCCCAGCTGTTGATTCGGGTAATCGCTATCCCAATCCAGCAACTATTTTCATCTCATGTCGGAAAAATGGACTTGGTTCCTAGACGAGAGTTACCAAGTGCCAAATAGTCAAAATAGGAACACTTTCTATATTTTCGGAGGTGTTCAATTGAGCACGTCAAAAATCGAGGAGTTTGAAAACGGCTTGAAGCAAACGGTGAAAAGCGACTACTGGCACACCACCGACGCGATGAGAACCCGAAATGGAATTTCAAAATACTTTGAAATTGCCGAGTTCATTCGAAATAATTCAGAGCCTTTTTGCTTTAGCCATAGTCCAATTGATTTGAACGACAAGCTGGGAGAAAGCTCAAGATCTCAGTTAATTCGTGAAATTCTATTCAAGTCCGCGCCATCGACAGACCTCATCTTTGAAGCTAGACCGCATGGATTCCAAATGGAATCTGATTTACGAATCCTTCAAGAAAACAGGCGAAAATTCGCTCAATTTCAATCACGTGAAGTTCGTTTTGCAAGAACTAGCGGTGAAAAATGCCTATGGGCTGCCGACCTTGTTGCCTATTCCGCGAGGCAGTCGATTTTAGGTAAAACGCAATTATCATTTGAAACCCTATTTAAATAGCAAATCCCAACTGCCGTAGCCAAGTTGGGATTCCGAGTCCCCCTCCTTGCGAAAAAGTTTCTCGTTGC
>JALQVK010000179.1 GCA_023260375.1 Rhodoluna sp.
AACCCGAAAGTAAATTGGGTCGGGAACATGACGCATGTCAAAAGGCCTAGCATTAGCCCAGTATTGAGCTACCGGATGGTCGATATCCCCAAGCAAATCCTTTGCAGATGGCAAACTCTCGGGAGCGGGAATTCCGGCAGGGAATTGGTCCTGATGATCAATACCAGGGTCTTCGTCTTGGAACGAAGCGATCATAGAAAAGATCGGTTCACCATTTTGATAAGCCTGAACTCTTCGGGTGCTAAAAGAGCGACCATCGCGCAGGCGATCAACCGAGAAAGTAATTGGCAAACGAATGTCACCTGCTCGCAAAAAGTAACCGTGCAAAGAATGAACCGGACGAATTCCGTCCACAGTCTTCGTGGCAGCTACTAAACATTGAGCAAGGACTTGACCACCAAAGACTCGACCATGCGGCATCCACTGGCTCGGGCCCGTAAAGATGTCCTCACGCGTCTTGGCGCCGCCAGCATCACTCAAATCAAGAGTGGTAATAAGGTGTGCCAGCGGGTCGGATGGAATCGGAATGTCGATGCTCATATCGCTAGTCTAGGTAAAGATGAAAAACGACTTCACTTTGGCCGACCGTGCCTCAACAATTGACCTCCAGGCCTACCTGATTCGTGCCAAGCGACTTGACCCGGCTGGAATGGTCCGCATTCGCGCTTTTGGAAATGTCCTAGCCTGCTACGTAGCTCCAATCTTCGCTGGAAGCCTCATGGAGCAAGGACCAACCGTACTTGGACTGAGAACTAGTGAACTGCTTGAAGATGCCGAAGTTGACATCGTTGCGCCTATTACTGCCGTTCTAGATCGTCTGGCTGCTCTCGTTGCCAATGATGAGAATTGGAAGGGAAAGTACCACGTAGTTCTTCCTGATCCAGTGCGAGCAGCTTGGTCGGGAATTCAGCCTCCTCGAAGTGGTTGGGAACTTGTCGGTGAGGTTTCTGAGGAAGTTCTAACCCAGATTGCCAAGGACGGCATAGCTGAGGTTGCTGACTCTTTACCCGAGTCTGTTGGAGGACCTATCGCAGCCCGGATACGTGGCGAGATCTGGGGACGCTCAATGCAGGGAGACTCACCGGTCCCAACTGGTGCAGCATTCGTTGCCGCCGGCCTTGGATTCCTTACCGAGAACGAAGTTGTCCCGATTTATCAAACCCAAGGGTGGATTCGTCTAAGCCCAATGAACGGGCACATTCTTTCGAAGGTTGCTCAGAGCCTCTAGAGATAAGGTCGCAGCTCAACCTTGCGGTTGCATGCTTTAGATCCCTCGGCTGCCAAACTAAGTGCCTCTGCGTGGTTGGCCGCATCAATCAGCCAGAAGCCACTGTAATGTTCGGAATCATTGTGAATTGAACCTGGACTTACAAGTCCAGCATCGGCACGATTGTCTAAAACGGTCGCCGCCTCACCATGGTTTATACCAGCAGCGGTAATCCAATGACCTGCGGCTTGAAGCTTGTCATTGAAAGCACCTATCGCTTCCATTTCATCGTTGCTAGCCCTCTCAACCTGGTCGTCGATTACAAAGATTATGTACTTCACGAAAGCAATTATGTCTAAACTTTGACCATGTCTGAAGCCGAAGTTTCCGAATACATCGAATCCCAAGATGAACCAAAGCGCTCCACTCTCAATGCAATGCGCAAACTCATTCTTGAGGTCAAACCTGAACTTGACCAGGCGGTTATGTGGAAATCGGCTCAGTTCAAGTTCAAAGACAAAGTTGTCGTTGGCATGTGTGCACATAAAAACCACATGAGTTTTTCAACTCCGAGCGCAGAGGTTCTTTCAGGACTGGCAACAGAACTTGAAGGGTTCGTGGTTTCCAAAAACTCGTTCCAATTCGCTTCAGATCAGGTTCTTCCAAAAAAGCTAATTGAGAAAATAATCTCGGCTAGGTTGAGAGAGTTAGCTTCGCTTTGAGGCTGCGAAATGGGGGAATTGAAATGGCAGTAGAAAATGGCTGGGTGTTCTCGGCAAAACGGCTCTATTTTTGGAATCTCGTCGCATGGGCTTTCGCAACTGGGATTCTGCTTCTGAAGCCACTCTTGGATTATTTATTTCATTACGCTTTTATCGAATTCGCTTTGCCGACTTATTTGACTATGTTCGCTGCGTTACCAGGAATTCTTTACTTCTATCTTCTTTCAAGAAAGCTTTCCTTGAGCGACCTCCCGTTAGCGCACCAGACCTTTGAAAAAATTATGAAGGTTCAGACGCCGACCGGTTTAGCCGCTCTCGGCGGAGCAATTCTTGGAGTAATCCCATTTCTTGTGAACTTCATCGGTATTTTCACGATTATGGGCGACGAGGAAAATCTTTTTGGTCATGTATGGCTGAATTTGAACATGATGCTTCCTTGGGTATCCCTTTACGGTTTTGTTGCTAGTTACTTCATTGCCAGAAGCATCAACAAAGCACGAATTCAGACGTTAAAGGTTTAGCGATCCAAAGTATTAATCAGCGAGTGGGCTGCGCGATCTAGGTAATCCCAGAGAGTTGCATCGTCTAATGGCGAAAGCTCGAGTGAATCAACCGCGGCACGCATGTGCTTGAGCCAAGCATCTTTGGCGGCAGGGGTTATTGGAAAAACGTTGTGACGCATTCGAAGGCGTGGGTGGCCGCGAAGTTCCGAATAGGTGTGAGGCCCACCCCAATACTGTTCTAGGAACATGCGTAAACGTTCTTTGGCCGGCCCCAGATCTTCTTCTGGGTACATTGGGCGAAGTATTGGGTCTTCGGCGACACCTTCGTAGAACTTGTCAACGAGTTTGGCGAACGTTGCCGTGCCACCGATTTTCTCGAAGAAGATTTCGTCCAAGTTATTTCTTTAGGTTCACGGTGAAGCTGTTGCCGGCCGACGCTAGTGAAAGCTTGGCTTTTTTGAGTTCAGCAACGAGCGAAGCTCTAAGTTCACGAGCTACGTCGTCGACAGATTTAGGGGAGACCTGCTGAACCAGGCGAATTACCAAGGCATCGCCGGAAAGATCCTGAATACCCCACACTTCCGCCGAGCCGATCAGGAGGCTACCAACCGACTTTGACTTAGAAACCGCTGCTGCTGCAGCAGACATAGCGACCTTGGCCTTTTCAACGTCAACCGAAGGTTCGAAGGAAAGGTCCACGATGACACGGCTGAAGCCCTGCGACTTGTTGCCAACGCGTGCGATTTCGCCGTTGCGGACATACCAAAGAGTTCCTTCGACATCGCGAACTTGAGTGACGCGAAGGCCAACCGCTTCGATGGCACCCTTAACTTCGCCGAGGTCAACTACGTCGCCAACGCCGTACTGGTCTTCGAACACGATGAATAGACCGCTAATTAGGTCGCGAACCAGTGACTGGGCGCCGAAACCAACCGCAGCGCCTAAGATTCCAGCACCAGCGATTAGAGCGCCAACTTGGACGCCTAGCTCGTTGAGGACCATGGTGACCGTGATTAGCGCGATACCCCAGGTGATGAAGTTGGAGAGCACCGAACCGATGGTCTTGGT
>JALQVK010000062.1 GCA_023260375.1 Rhodoluna sp.
CAGCTAAACAACGGACGCATCAAACAGGTTGTTGAAGAACATGGCGGCAAGTTCGAATTTCACCTGCCAGGTTCAACCTTCGAGCTATAAGCCAATCTCGGCGACGCGTGCCAAGACCAAGTCTTTAACCATGCTTTCCGGAATTTCCGGGGTCGGCTGGAAGTGCAGCGTGCGACCTTTGAGTTTCAGGTAGTCCGGGTACCTCGCAACTAGCTCGTTCCCGAGTGAAACGCTGAAGCCATGGAAGCTCAAGTGGTCTTTCCAGCCGGAGATGTAGGTCACGAACTTCTTCTTATAGCGAAAACCAATGATTTGGTATGAGAGTGAAACCGTGCACTCCCCCAGAGTCTTTTCAACAATCTTTTGAACGCGCTGCAAAGCCTTTCGGTTCTCCGGTGATTGTGCTGCGTAATACTCTTCGACGGTTTCCATGACTTTAGGTTAAAGCAAAAAACAGCCGATTTCTCGACTGTTTTTCATTGCTGGGATACCAGGACTCGAACCTAGAACAAAGGAACCAGAAACCTTCGTGTTGCCAATTACACCATATCCCAAAGTGGGTAACCAGCCCATATTACAGGCGTTTAGAGGTTGCCCGCAAACACTCTCAGCCGGGTAAGTGAGCGGTCCTTGCCGAGAATCTCCATCGACTCAAAAAGCGGAGGTGAGATGCGGCGACCAGAGATGCCGGTTCGCAGTGGACCAAAGGCATCGCGAGGCTTTAGGCCCATGGTTTCAATCAACGTGTTGTTCAGGAGTTCCTGAATAGCAGCAGTCTCCCAAGTTCCAAGTCCTTCAAGAGCAGCAACCGCTGCTTCAAGAATCTCCTTGGCGTTGGCTGGCAAACCTGCCTTGGCGTCATCCTGAACCACGATCTCGTCGGTGAATAGGAAGCCAAGCATTGGACCAGCCTCCGAAAGCACGGTGATGCGCTCCTGAATCAGCGGGCAGGCAGCATCTAGGACGGCGTCCTCAGCTTCCGAAACCGAAGCTCCAAGAACACCAGCCGACTGCAGGTAAGGAATCACGCGTGACTTGAAGTCTTCAGGCGAAAGCAAACGAATGTGAGCCGCGTTGATCGCGTCAGCCTTCTTCTGGTCGAAGCGGGCTGGGTTCGGGTTCACGTTCTCAACGTCGAACGCTGCAATCAGCTCGTCCATTGTGAACACATCCTGATCGGCCGATAGACCCCAACCAAGTAGTGAAAGATAGTTGAGCAAACCTTCAGGAATGAAACCACGGTCGCGGTGGTGGAACAGGTTCGCCTCAGGGTCACGCTTCGAAAGCTTCTTGGTACCCTCGCCCATAACGTAAGGAAGGTGACCAAAGCGAGGAATGAAAGTTGTAATTCCCGCTTCAACCATCGCGTTGTAAAGAGCAATCTGGCGAGGGGTTGAAGACAAAAGGTCTTCCCCGCGAAGCACGTGAGTAATACCCATCAGAGCATCGTCAACCGGGTTCACCAAGGTGTAAAGCGGCTGGCCGTTCGGGCGAACCACCACAAAGTCAGGGAACGAACCGGCTGGGAAAACAATCTCGCCACGAACCAGGTCGTCGAACTTGATGTCAACATCCGGAACACGAAGACGAAGTGCCGGAGCAACATCGCTCTTGCGGTAATGCTCACGAGTTGCCTCGTCGCGCTCCCAGTTGCCGTAACCCTGCTGCTTTGGGCGACCCTCTGCCTCGTTGCGAGCATCGATCTCTTCGGCATTCATCCAGGACTCGTAGATGTGTCCTGAAGCCTTTAGCTTCTCAATAACTTCTTGGTAAATGTGACCACGCTCAGACTGACGGTAAGGCTCATTTGGGCCACCGACCTTAACGCCTTCGTCCCAGTTCAAACCCAACCAACTAAGTGCATCAAGAATCATGTCGAATGACTCTTCGCTGTCGCGCTCGGCGTCGGTGTCTTCAATACGGAACACAAACTTTCCGCCGGTGTGGCGCGCGTAAGCCCAGTTAAACAGAGCGGTACGAACCAAACCAACATGCGGAAGACCGGTTGGCGAAGGACAGAAACGAACAACGACATCTGAGCCAGACGCGGTCGTGAAAGGGGCGGTAATACCTGAAGTCATGATGACTCAAGTCTAGGCGACAGGGTTGCGCAGAACTCCGATGCCTTCAACCTCGATCTCGACGACCTGTCCAGGCTCAATGCGGCCAACGCCAGCTGGTGTCCCGGTGAAGATTACGTCGCCTGGAAGTAGGGTCATAGCTGCGGTTACGTGCGCAATGATTTGCGGAACGGTGAACAACATCAGTTCGTTGCTGGCCTTCTGACGGATTTCCCCGTCGACGCGGGTTTCCAAAATCTGGCCGTCTGGAACAAACTCGGTTTCAATCCAAGGACCTAGTGGGCAGAAGGTGTCGAAGCCCTTGGCTCTGGCCCACTGACCGTCTTTGGTTTGAATGTCACGTGCCGAAACATCGTTGCCGATTGTGAAACCCCAGACATAGTCCATGGCTTCTTCTTCAGAAACATTTTTGGCAAGCTGACCGATGACAATCACCAGTTCACCCTCGGGGTCAACATCGTTGGTCACCTTTGAAGGAATCACGATGGCTTCTTCAGGACCAATTAGAGCGCTGGTTGGCTTAAAGAAAATGAGTGGTTCGTCCGGTGTTCCCAAGCCCATTTCATCGGCGTGGTCTTGGTAGTTCTTTCCAATACAAAGAATCTTGGTGGTCGGAAGCACCGGTGGCATGAGCTGCACATCTTTAAGAGGAAGGCGATCCCCGGTGGTTTCGTAATTGTTGAAAAGAGGGTGACCCTTGAACAAAACAAGTTCCGGACCATCGACTAGACCCCAAGCTGGTACGCCTTTGTAAGCAAACTTTGCGATCTTCATTTAAGCCAGTTTATAGAGCCAGTTGTGACGGTCTTCCACGGTTCCATACTGAATTCCGGTCAGTTCTTCACGCAGGCTCACGGTTAGCTGGCCAGGTTCGGCATCTGCCGAACCGATGGTCTCGTTCTTGCTCAAAAACTGTCCAACCGGGGTGATAACCGCAGCGGTTCCGCAGGCAAATGCTTCAACAATTTCTCCTGAGTTAATTCCGTCGCGCATTTCGTCCAAGGTAATTTTGCGTTCCTGAACTTCAATGCCGCGGTCCTTGATCAGCTGAATAACTGAGTCTCGAGTGATTCCGTGAAGAATAGTTCCGTCTAGCGAAGGAGTGGCAACGTGACCGTCCTTGAATACGAAGAACAGGTTCATGCCGCCAAGCTCTTCGATGTAGGTTGCGGTCTCGGCGTCGAGGAACATAACCTGCGAGCAACCCTGCTCGTAACCTTCGGTCTGAGCCTGAAGTGATGCGGCGTAGTTTCCGCCGGTCTTAGCTTCACCGGTACCGTGGCGACCGGCGCGCGCAGAATCTAGTGCGATCCAAATCTTGACCGGCTTGATTCCACCAGTGAAATAAGGCCCAACCGGGCTAGCAATCACGCGGTACTCGGCGCGGTGAGCTGGGCGAACACCAAGGAAGTCTTCTGCCGCAATTTCAAACGGACGGAAGTAAAGAGTCTTTTCGTTGACCGGAGCTGGAACCCAGTCGCCGTCAACTTCCATGAGCTTGACCAAAGACTCTACAAACATCTCAACCGGAACTTCAGGAAGCGCCATGCGCTTGGCCGAGCGCTGCAAACGCTTGGCATTCTCGAACGGGCGGAAGGTCCAGATTGAACCGTCGGCGTGACGGTAACCTTTGATACCCTCGAAGATTTCCTGACCGTAGTGCAGCACGGCAGCAGCAGGGTCCATCAAGATTGGGCCGTAAGGAATAACCTCGGCGCTGGTCCAACCTTTGCCTTGTTCCCAAACACAGACGACCTGGTGGTCGGTGCGAACGGCACCAAACACTGGTGCCTCAAGGACAGCCTCTCGATCAGCAGCCGGCATTGGCTTCTGGTTACGAGTGATCTTCCATTCGATGCTCATTTGTTTCCTTTATTTAGAGCTTTGCCAAAATACTGGCTGCAACTTCATCGGTGGTGCGCTTGGCGTCGCCGCGGGTTGCGAGGTCGTCGGCCACTGCCCGCTCAATTCGAGCAGCGGCAACCGGGTTCTTTAGGTGCTCAAGTAGCAATGCTGCCGAGAGAATTGCGGCGGTTGGGTCGGCAAGGTTCTTGCCGGCAATGTCTGGCGCCGAACCGTGAACCGGTTCGAACATGCTTGGGAAGTTTCCATCCGGGTTGATGTTTCCAGAAGCACCAAGACCGATTCCGCCACCGATGGCAGCAGCCAGGTCGGTGATGATGTCGCCAAATAGGTTGTCGGTCACGATGACGTCGAAGCGCTCAGGGTCGGTGACCATAAAGATTGTCGCGGCGTCGATGTGTAAGTAGTCAACCTTCACGCCTGGGTATTCCTTGGAAACTTCGGTAACAGTGTTCTGCCACAACCATCCAGCGTGAACCAACACGTTGTGCTTGTGAACCAAAGTGAGCTTCTTGCGGTCGCGCTCTGAAGCCAAGTCAAAGGCATAACGAACCAAGCGCTCAACACCAAACTTGGTGTTCACCGAAACCTCGTTGGCAACCTCGTTTGGAGTACCAACACGAATCGCTCCGCCGTTACCAACGTAAGGACCCTCGGTTCCTTCACGAACTACAACAAAGTCAACATTTCCGTGATCGCGAAGCGGCGAAACCACACCAGGGTATATCTTGGTCGGGCGAAGGTTCACGTAGTGATCAAAAGTAAAACGAAGCTTCAAAAG
>JALQVK010000075.1 GCA_023260375.1 Rhodoluna sp.
CCTTGTGTTCGTGAACGCGAATCGTCCAAGCAAATAATGCCGAAAGCGCCATGAACGCCGCCGAAACCCAGAACGCCGACATCACATCGAAGGCAGCAATCAATAGGGAAGCAATTGCTGGTCCGGTGGCGAAGGCGGCAGCGGCCAAAGCTTCGTGAATCGAGTTTCCCTTATCCAAAGTCATCTTGGCTTCGCGAGCGACATCCGGCAGCAACGATTTGCGGGCGGTCATAGAGCCTCCGGCAAAGGTTGCGCGAATCACGCCCATAACCAATAGCAGAGGTAGCGTCAGCGGTGTGAAGCCGTTCAGAATCGGATAGGCGATTGTGGTTAGAACCGTTATTGCTTCAACCCAAATCGCCATCTTGCGACGCCCCAAGGCATCGATCAGGGAACCCATGAACGGAGAAAGCAACAAGCCAGGGATGGATGTGACCGCAATCACCAAACCGGCCATGGTAGCCGAACCGGTTAGCTTGATGGTTAGCCAAGGCATGGTCAAAAACATCATCGAACCCGCGATGATGCTGGCAACCGAAGCCAGTTGCAGGCGAACGAACTGCTTCAATTAGGCCAAGTTCAAGTCGTTTAGGTCGATAGCCGAGAAGTAAGGGTAACCGGCGTCTTCAATGATCTTATGAGCGCCGGTAGAGCGGTCAACCACGGTAGCAACAGCCACGATGATTGCACCAGCTTCCTCCAAAGCTTTGGCAGCGGTAAGCGGCGAGCCTCCGGTTGTTGAGGTGTCTTCGACCACGACGACCTTCTTACCGCGAACGTCTGGGCCTTCCACCTGACGACCCATACCGTGAGCCTTGGCCGCCTTGCGAACCACAAAGGCGTCGATAGTACGACCGCGAGCAGCCGCCTGGTGCAAGATTGCGGTAGCAACCGGGTCGGCTCCCATGGTGAGACCACCAACTGCAACAAAATCGTTGACGCCAGCGCCATCCAACATGTCCAACATGACCTGCCCAATTAGCGGCGCAGCCTCATGGTGAAGCGTCGCACGACGAAGATCAACGTAGTAATCCGCTTCGATACCGGAAGAAAGCGTGACCTTCCCGTGCACAACGGCTAGCTCCTTTACGAGCTCGACAAGACGTGGTTTAGCAGCAGAAATGAAGGTCATAAGCCAAGTCTAAAAGCCAAAAGAGAATCCCTCGACCAAGTGGCCGAGGGATTCTCCGATTCGAATTTGTTACTGGAGGTTAATCTTCGCGGTGCGCTTCTGAGGGGTCACAGCCGCTGAGCCCTTCTTCTGAGCAAGGCGAGTCCAGTTGTTCTTGACCTTCACCTGAAGTGGAGAGCTCAGGGCCGGTAGAGCACAAGTCTTACCCTTCGAAACTACGGTCTTGATCTTCTTGCTAGCCGCAACTTGAGTCTTCGAACCGTATGAGAGCACACACTGGTAGGTGGTCGCTACTACGGTCTTTGTAGGCTTCGGTAGGGCAGTCCAACCTGCAGGAACCTTTGCAAAGGAGCTAGCAGGAATGATGAAGGTGGTTGAAATTGAACCAATCAACTGCGATGTGATGGAAGGGATAAAGGTTGCACCCGTTACCGCACCATTCTTCACAGTTGGCGTGTAAAGAATGCTCCAACCGCGTCCTAGTTTGATGTTCTTCGCGACACCCTTTGGCATGGTGAGCGCAACTGTCAATAGGTCATCGGCTGGGTCATCTTTGGCCTCAAACACAGCGTCACCAATGGTTCCGCCAACGGTACCCTGGCTGTCGACTGGCTGAGCAGGAACAACAATACTGTATGTGCGCTCTAGTACGACAGGTCCGGTGATGTCGGCGTTACCGGCGAAGGTAACCGTTACCTTACAAGAACCGACGGCGATGGTGTTGAGAACACCTTCGTCGGAAATTGAACAGGCCGCATCATTGTCTACCGAGTAGTCGACATCCAAACCTGCAGCAGGTGCACCATCAACGGTTGGAGCAAGCACAATCTGGCGGTCGTCTTCGATCAGGTCTAGGTTTCCAGCTGCTGGAGTGCCCTGACCAAATTGAAGAACCGCAGTCGACTTCTGGAAGTTCAACTTGTAGGTCTGAGATACAGCGTTGGTTCCCAAGTCGGCTGCCTGACTTACAACAATCTGACATTCTCCTCGAGCCAAACGAGTAACCGTGCCGTTTGCAGCGACGCTACAAACCTTTGCGGTGTTGCTCTTGTAACTCAGGGTTGGAATTCCATTTCCAATCAGAGTGGTGAGTCCAAGTGGCACGTTTGCGTTCGCACCTGGAACTGACCTTGGAACACCAGGCTGAATTTGACCCTGGAACACTGGGGTGTCCTTAGCCGCGATGTAGGTGATTACAACCGAGCCCAGCGGGTTAATTCCCTGCTGAATAGTTGCGCGAATTGCTCCGACACCATTGGCATTCATCTGTGCCGCGGTTGGTAGCGCCAAAGTCAACTTGGTGCTGGTTGCATCAAGCTTTAGCTTGGCACTAAGAACCGTCACCGGTGCTTTTAGCACGTTGCTGCCAGGCTCATTTGAGTAAATGACCTGTAGTTGAGTGCCGCCGGCACCTAGGGTGAATGCCTGTGACGAACTGATCGTCAAATTGCCAGTGCTTCCCTTGAGAACACGACGGTTGTCCGCGGTGTAGCTCAAAGGCTCCACAACCACAGGCTGGGTGTAAACCTGCCATGGAGTGGTCTGAGCGCTTCCAGCACCACCGGCAATCAGCACCTTTTCGCCAACCCGGTAGAGCGACTGGCCTTCAGCAGCAGCCACTGGGATGTCAGCCGCAGCGAAGGAGTTGTTACTTGGGTTGAACAACCAAGCAGTACTCGCACCTGGGCTCATTCCCATGTTCATGCTCGAAGGAAGGAGCAGAATCTTTCCAGATGCCAACTCGATACCGCCGCTGATTGAAGAGAAACCTGGGCTCATGTTAGGCGAAGTTCCGCGAGTTAGATTCGCTGAAGAAGTGATGCGGTTGGTCGCTGGATCATAAAGATCGTAGGTGCCAGAATCGCTCTGCATACACATTCCCATGCAGGAGTCTCCAGCAATAATGACTTTGCCATTGCTCAGAGGGACTACCACTGGGTCGCGACGAGCGCTCTTCAAGGCAGGACCGTCTGAGACTGCACCAGATGATTCGGTGAAGACCTTGGTGGTACTTACCAGTGGAATACCCATGTAGTCGGCGTCTGGTGCGTTACCAAATAGGAGCCACTTACCGGTTCCGGCAGAAACTGCATGTGAATAGGTTGCACCGATTTCAACGGTCGCGATCGATGAAGCTCCAGCTGCCCCGATCGTGATAACCAAGGCAGAGGTACGTCCGCCTCGAGGGGTGTTCATGTTTCCACCCATTGAACCGAATGTGCCACCGTAAACAAGAACCTTTCCGTTCCCAAGAAGCACAGCGTGTGGGTAGGCTCTGGTTTCATTTGGAAGGATGTCGTTACCTTGAGCATCTGACAGGCGAGTCCAACGACTTCCCGCAGCTGCGCTCGGGTCGTAAATCTCCACGGTTCGAGTGATTCGATCAACGGACATCCAGTTGGTTGCCTGGCTCATCTCGCTGTAGCTTCCACCACCGACCAAAACCTTGCCGTCGGCAAGAGCCACCATGAATCCGCCTGAGTGGCGATCTAGTGAAACCTCGTTGTTGGTGAAACGACCGGCCTTCGGGTTGGTTCCATATGTGAAAGTAGCCGATGCCTTTGACTCATTGTCAAGATCGTACATAAACAAAGTTGTGTCCGAGTTTTTGACAATTGCACCAGGGCTATAGGCCTCGAATGGTGGGGTTGCAGTAACCGCCTCGAATGGTGCTGGTGGGCAGTCCATGTAGTCTTCCCCGGTAGCTAAAGCCCCAGCGAACGAGTCAAACTTCACCGACTTTAGTGTCGTTGAGCTTGCGTAATACGCGATGAAAGTGTTTCCATCGGCATCAATGGCTACTCCAGAGAAAGCCTTTCCATATTCTGAAAGAGTTCCAGGAACATCAATGTTTAGGTTTCCACTGATTCCCACTGGCGCACTGATGTGAGTGCCTCCGATTTCTGCAGCGTTTCCACTGGACTTTTCAAGAAGCTGAGAGGTTGCGTATAGCTTTGCACTCGACCCTAAACCAAAGTTAGAAATGTTTGTGAGGTAAACATCTCCAGCGTTGTTCTCTGCAAGCCCCGCAGTGGTCAAGTAGGTTCCAGAACAAGTTGGGTTTGACATGGTGACCTTGCCTTGGTCGCCAAATGTATTGTCTAGAACACCTTCACCGTTAAATCGGTAAATCTTGGTCGGGCTGTTCCAGCTTTCCTTGGCCCACATGTAGAAGTTGTGACCCTTGGTGACACCGGTACCAACCACGGTTGGATAGATGCTGTTTCCGCCTGCCAATCCGTTATCAGTGAATGCAGAAGTGCCGTCAGCCTTAACGGTTAGAGAGCGACCAATTGAAGATGAAGCGTTTGAGTAACAGTCGCGAGAGAATCCACCAGAACTCAACGCGTTTGCCTTGTAAAGCACAGTAAATAGAGTGCCTGAGGCCGTTGGGTTTGGATCGGAAATTACACCCACACCCTGATTTGCCCAGCTGTTCAAACAGACTTTGTCGGTGGTTGCGTTCGCGGTATCGTAACTCGTGATGTTTGAGAAAGGCACAGCCAATGCGGTCAGGGTGTGATCTGCGGTCAATTTCGCGATAACTGGGTAGTTGCCAATGTTGACCGAGTTATAGTTTTGATTTCTCCAGTTCACGTTACATGTCACCGAAACAATCGGGTCCGACCCGGCAGCTGGAATTAGATTCACGGAGTTGGATGAAGCGTTGTTTTCTCCAGTTACATTAGCGGCACAGAAGGCGTCAGCCTCGGCCAAAGTTACCTTCCAGCCATTAACCCCATTAGCAGTTGCGAAGTTGAAGTTGTAAATATTGTTTGCTGCGTCGTAGTCAGAGAAAACGAACTTACCGTTTCCATACCAACCAAGTTGAACGTTTCGGTTGCCAGTCAGCGACGAACTTTGAGCAGACAAAGTTTGGATTCCTGAGGTTCCAAATGTGCTGTCAATTTGCCCGTTGTTCTTTAGGTGGATCAACTTGTACTCAGCAGCCACGGTGTTGCCGACTTTGTAGGCAATGTAGCGTCCGCCTTGGCCGTCGTCCTGAACAAGGTGCTGGTAGGCGCTACCTAGCAGGCTCATCGCATCGGTTGAGCTTGGACCCTCGTGTGCGAAACCTGGGCTGGCCGGACCCGCAGGATCTGGGTCAGTTGGAAGAGTAAGGGTCACGGCCGAGTCGACTGCCTGTGCAGCTGCGCTGTTGCGATTGTTTGTAGTCGCACCAGGAATGGTCCAAGAGGTGATCCCATCAAAAGCAATCTGCTTGACTGCTAGGGCGTAGTACTTTCCTGCGATAATTCCATCCACCGCAGTGCAGTTGAAGCTCTGGCCGTTGTATCCGTTGCCGGCAAATGTACAGGTTACACTTACGGATTCAGTGTGTGCCTGTGCGGCCGAAACGGCTAGATCGAGAGTGGTGCCACTGAAAAGGTAAGCCTCGTAAGTTTTGATGTCGTTTCCGACTCTTGGCCCGCTGTAGTTGATGGAAATACTCTTGTGTCCACCGTTAACGGACATGGAACTGCCGGTCAAAGGTAGGTTGTGGGTCTCAAAGTTTACGAGCGCCGGGCCGACCGCAGGAGTGGTGTTAGGAGTTGTTCCGTGGTCTAGCGCAAGCAGACCTTGTCCGCCAACAGAGTTGTCAACTGCCAGAGCAGTGACGTACGAGAGCGGACTCTGAACCAAAAGCTCAGCGGAACGAAGGGTTCCATTCATGATGCTAAAAGGTGTTGAGTTGCTGGTGACAGTGATTGTGGTACTGGTCACTGATGTAACGGTCATCGCGTTTCCACCGTTGGTGTTAACGTAAGCGTTTACCTCGTTTGCCAAAATGGTTCCCAAGTAAACGCTCGAACCTACCTTGACACCCGTGGTTGAAGCAACAGTAAAGGTGTAGTTGCTGCCGCTTGGAGCCATGGCAGTTGCAGAGTAACTCTTGACGCCTTTCATGGCCTCAAATTTCACCGTGCTGTTGTAGGTACCAGACTGGTTGACCACACGACGAATTCGGCTGCCTTCGCCGTCCACTAGTAGGACGTCGCCATTACTCGAGTCGATTGTGATACCAGCGGTGGTGTAAACGTACGATGAGGTTCCTAGGCTGACTGTCTGTGCAGAACCCACGATCGCCATAGTTGACGGGTTGTATGTGGTTAAGGTCACGCTGCTCTGTGAAGAGGTGGCAACAACGAGATTATTGTCGGTGTTGAGTTTCGCATCGAACGGGGTGCCGGTAACACTGGTAGTCGCAAAGGTCCAAGTGCTTCCAGAACGTGTTCCCTTAATGATCTGGTTCTGAGCGACGATAAAGATGGTGGCGTCGTCTAGTGCGGTAACTCCAGTAACTCCGCTGTAGATGCTGCTCTTGGTTGCGACAACCTGGCCTGCAAGATTTACATCGGTATCGTTAGTTGCTCCAGAAAGATCAACTTTGATAACTCTGTAGGTGTAACTGTTGTCCTTAATTCCATCGACGATGAACGCAGTGTTGCCGTCCGGGGTGATGTCAAAAGCCTGAGGGGAATAAGTGGATGCAATGGCGCCCGAAGTTGCAGTTGCAGTGGAGGTAGCCGAGTGATCCATTGGGAACAGATTGTATGGAGTCGATGTGGTGAAAGTAGAGAGCTTTAGGCGGTTCAAACCTGCAATGGCCAGAGTAGTGTTTGGGGTTGCCCCGTACCAGTAGTTCTGTTCCGGTGCTTGAAGGGTGTAAGCCCAGCCTCCACGAATGACCAAGTCGCCGCTGCGAGAGTAATCGCCAATCGGGTTGCCAAGACTGACTATGTCTTTTGGCTGCTTCATGGTGCTGGTTTCAGCTGCCGATGCAGGAGTTGTTGCCACCAGTGAACCGGCTACAAGTGCTGCTCCAAGCAAGGCAGTGAGTGACTTCTTTAGGCTGTTAAGCTTCAAACTAATCGACATTGAATTTCCCTCGTCTTATGGCTTAAATTAAGCCAAATCATAGAGAGTGTAGCAATAAATAGACTTATTTTCTAAACCTTGAACCTCTGTTTGGGAGTGTCGGAAACCCTTGGCAATTAGGCTTAGGGGATGCGCATAGCTACCTGGAACGTAAACAGTATTCGCACACGAGTTGGCCGTGTGGTCGATTGGTTGGTCAGAAGCGACATCGACGTACTCGCAATGCAAGAAATTAAGTGCAAACCGGAACAATTCCCCTATGAGGCCTTTGAAAATGCTGGCTACAAGGTGGTTCTCCACGGGCTAAACCAATGGAATGGTGTTGCCTTCGCATCCAAGATAGTTGCAGAAGACGTTGAGATTGGCTTCGACGGAATGCCTCAGTTTAAAGAGGTCTCAGAAGCGCGCGCCATCGGGGCAACTTTCAACGGTGTTCGCCTCTGGAGCCTTTACGTTCCAAATGGGCGAACTCTCGAAGATCCCCACTACTCCTACAAACTCGAATGGTTAGAGGCTCTAGCCTCACGCATTGGCGAACAGGTGTATCACGAGCCCGAAATTCCACTCGCACTCATGGGAGATTTCAACATCGCTCCTTTAGATACCGACGTCTGGAACATCGACGACTTCGCTGGAGCCACCCATGTTTCTAAACCGGAACGCCAGGCATTCACGGCGTTCGAGGAAATCGGTTTGACCGACGTAATTCGCCCACTGGTACCAACCGGTTACACCTACTGGGACTACCAACAGCTTCGTTTCCCAAAAAACGAAGGAATGCGAATCGACTTCATACTCGGCAACGACGAATTTGCCTCCCGAGTAACTGGCGCTTCAATTGAGCGAGAAGAGCGCAAAGGCGAAGGCCCAAGCGATCACGTTCCAGTTGTTGCAACTATTTCTTAGAAAGCCAAGCCTTTCGTTCCGCTTCAGGGAACTTCTCAATTGCGTAGCGCAACATCGTCCTGGGCATTTGAGTGGAATGTTGTTCGAGGAAACCGACCAAAGCCTTATGGTGAGCCTTTCCCATTTCGCGAAGCATCCAGCCGACCGCCTTGTGCATGAGATCGTGCTTGTGATCTAAGTGGTATTCGGCCATCCAGAGAGTGGGTTCGACAATCCCTTCCTTCAGGAAGGCAAAAGTGAAGATGACGCTGATGCGGTTCAGCCAAAGGTCATTACTCTTGGCGAGTTCCTTAAGCAATTCAGGCTGGTTGGTTTCCACGAGGTAAGCACCAATATATGGAGCAGTGGCATCAACCAGGTCCCAGTTGTTTACATGCCCCCGCTTCGCGATTTCGATATAGAAGTCGAAAATCGTTTTGCGAGTGGCTAGGTCTTTGGCCTTTTTGAACTGCAACACCAAAATGAACAGGCCGAGTTGGCGAACCTCGTGATATACGTCGGCGACCAGAATTTGGATTTCGTCGTGACTCAGTGTTTGGAATTGCTTAGAAACCTCGCGGGTTTGGGGAACCTTGAGCCCAAGGAACTTATCGCCCTCACCGTATTCACCAGGCCCGGTCTTGAAAAACCA
>JALQVK010000161.1 GCA_023260375.1 Rhodoluna sp.
AAGTCAAAAGGGCCGGCAGACTGACGGTCTGCTGGCGCCGACTTCTCGCTCTGGTAGGCCTCGGTCATGTTATTTGGTACCTGTTGAGCCGAAGCCGGCCGAACCGCGGTGCGAGCCAGGCAAGTTTTCCACGGCGATGAAGTCGGCAATTTCGATTGCTTGAATCACCAACTGGGCAATTCGATCACCCTTGGCTACGACAAAATCTTCATTGGTGCTGTTGTAGAGAGTCACCGCGATCTCGCCGCGATATCCGGCGTCCACGGTGCCTGGCGCATTAAGAACAGTAATGCCGTGCTTGGCTGAAAGACCGCTTCGAGGGTGGACCAGTCCGACATATCCGTTTGGAAGGGCGATAGACACTCCGGTGCGCACGGTTAGACGGCCCATCGCTGGAATTACAGCGTCAACGGCCGCTCTCAAGTCGGCTCCTGCATCGCCCGGCTGGGCGTAGGTTGGCTCTTGGCCTGGCTCTGCTACAAGAAGTACTGGAAGTTTTTTAGTCACGGTAAGAGCGTAATCTAATGAGATGAATCAAAAGCGCAATGAACCGCACTACAAAGAGTGGGTAATCCCGAACTGGACCAGTTTCCTTCCGGTATTGGCAATATACCCAACGCTCTGGCTGACTCTGCTTCCGATAGACCCAAACCTCGGTGTTGTGCTCGGAATTGTTTTGACGCTTCTGGTGGCATTCCTAATGCTGGCCAAGTCAGCCCGAATCACTGTGGACGCAGACTATTTATCGGTAGCTAACGCTGCAATCGAGCGAAAGTTCATCGCGGGAGTTGAAGTGGTTCCGGCTGAGGAAGGATTCGCCGCCCGAGGTAGGGCGCTTGACCCTCGAGCTTGGATTCACTTTCAGGGTTCAGTTAAGCCGTTACTCCGAGTGCTGATTGATGATCCGGCTGACCCGACGCCGTATTGGTTGTTTTCAACCAGACAACCGCAGAAGGTCGCTAAGGCTTTAGGTTTCTAGATTTAGCTTTCACACTCGATGCAAACCTTGCCAAACTTGCCCTTCTTGGCAGACAAGAGTGAGTGGTGCTTGACAATAAAGCATTCCGAACAGGTGAACTCATCATCCTGAGGTGGCAAAACGACGACATCCAGGTCTTCAGAAACAACATCAGGGATGGCAAAACCTTCACCGTGTTCCGACTCATCCGTGTCAACCAGGCCGGCTAGCTTGTCAGGCGTGCGCTCTTTGATGGCCTCGATCGACTCGACGTCGTCGTCGTTTTTGCGAGGTGCATCGTAATCGGTGGCCATTCGCCTACCCTTTCGGTTCAAAGTCTTGAAGCGTGCATAGTGTGCAACAAATATTTGCTAATAGCAAACCTGCAACTCCTTACGACACAAAATACTTGTTTATTCGAAAAATGCCAGTACGGCGCGCCTAACAAATGACAGCAATTACTAGCCCGCTGATGGCAAACTGAGTGAAAGATTGAAAGGACGAAGCGATGCAAGACATTCGACTTGTCGGTAACGACGGCGAATACCTGAATCTCGAGACCCAAGGTGGCGA
>JALQVK010000025.1 GCA_023260375.1 Rhodoluna sp.
GTCAACAATAGCAGACATAGTTGTTTGTTCTGTTGCTGTCAAAAGTCTTTCAACTAAAACTAATTGATGTAGCTTTCCCTTAAACTGATTAGAAGCTGTGGATTCTATATTACTAGCCCCTATTTCTAAATCAGTATTTTCTATCCAAAAAGAAGACGAGCCTAAATCACTAGTAGTACTGTCTGAATGTCCTTGAGACCCTAAAGAAATAGTATTTGTATCCGCATTTATATCTACTCCTGTAAATACGCTTGCTTTTATAGGAAACGAAAGCGCTCCTCCGACATCTGAAGTAACTACGGTAGTATAAGTACCCCCTCCTCCAAGATGTTTAAACTCGTTGTTGTCTATATATAAACGACTTCTGCGAAGGCGGGTCTTTGGCGGTCCAAGGGGGAGCGGCTGTGGCTTCCGGAATTACCTCGCTACTTCGAGAGCACAAAAGTCGCTACGACATCGTCATTGCATCGCGCGATTGGCACGATGCCGGAAACGACAACGGCGGACACTTCGCACCAAGTGGCCAGGCGCCTGATTACGTAAGCACTTGGCCAATTCACTGTGTATCTGGTTCAAAAGGCGCGGAGTACCACTCAAACCTGGATTCTTCGCTTATTGATTTCCACATATTCAAGGGAATGGGTAAGCCTTCTTACTCGATTTTCGAAGGTGAAACGGTTGACGGAAAATCTCTTTCAAAACTATTGGAAGAACTCGACGTTACCGACATCGATGTGGTGGGATTGGCAACCGACTATTGCGTTTTGGCTTCATCTATGGATGCCAAGAATGCCGGATTCGATGTCCAGGTTTTGACTGAGCTAATCGCTGGTGTAGCCGATGAGAGTTCCGAAAATGCACTGGCTACGATGTCCGCTGCGGGCTGTAAAATCGGCTAATAATGACAAATGACCTAACTCCCAAAGCTGGTTCAAGTTTTTGGCTTCACTTACTCTGGCCATTCTTGCTTTGCTTCGGGATTACTGCTCCAGGTGTTTATTTCAAGCTCAGTGGAACCCACATCGATCCGGTGTTGGGAATGTTCGCATTCGGTGGCGCCGTCGTGGCCGGTGCTTTTGTTCTGGGTTGGATTAGTGAAGCCGCGGAATTAGATCTTCGTGGTGGCTTATCTATTGCCTTGTTGGCCGTAATTGCAATTCTGCCCGAGTACGTTGTCGACTTCTTCTTCGCCTTCTCCGCAGGCGTGCAGTCAGCGGCAGGGCAAAACCCGCCTCCCATGGCCGCCTACGCGTCCGCTAACCTTACTGGCGCCAACCGATTGTTGCTTGGTTTGGGCTGGCCAGCAATGGCGTTCATCGGTTATCTCGCGATGCGGAAAATGCGCGATGCCAAGACCGGGCTCGCTCCAAAGTTTGGAGTAATTCTAGATAGCGAAGCTCGCGTTGACTTAGCTTTCCTAATCGTTGCCTCGGTCGTTGCTCTTATCGTGCCATTAACTCACCAGTTTGACCTGTTCACAGGAATTACGTTGGTGGCACTATTCGCTTTGTACCTGATTCGAATTTCTAGTCAAGATAAAGAAGAGCCAGAACTGGAAGGCTTGCCGGCGCTCATTGGCGCGCTTCCCAAGTGGACTCGTCGCAGTTTCCTTTTCGTTGCTGCCGCTCTAGCCGCCTTTGTGATCATTGTGGTGGCAGAGCCGTTTGCTCACTCATTGATTGAAGCCGGACATGCGCTAAAGATCAATGAGTTCATTCTGGTTCAGTGGCTCGCTCCACTGGCTTCCGAGGCACCTGAATTCATCGTTGCCATTATGTTTGCTCTTCGCGGCAAACCGGCACTCGGCCTAGCAATTTTGGTATCTAGCAAGGTAAACCAGTGGACCGCCCTTGCCGGCTCGCTTCCAATTGGCTACGCCCTTGGCGGTGGCCAAGGAGCTCTTCCAATGGATGCTGTGCAGGTCGAAGAATTCGCGCTAACAATTGCGCAAACCGTTTTTGGTGTCGCAATTTTGCTAAGCCTTCGCATGGGAAAGCTAGATGTAATCGCTCTATTCAGCCTATTTACCGTGACCCTGGTTTTCCCGGCACCAGAAATTCGCATTTGGGTTGCTTACCTTTACTTCGCGATTGCCATTCCGCTTCTGGTTTACCGATTCCGAGAACTTCGAATGACATTAAAAGCGCCTTTCCTAAAGGGCTAAATCGTTTACCTATTGTTCACCTTTCGTTCGTAAGGTAAACAAAGTTAGTTACCTATTCTTTAGACGTGGTTCCTAACGGCATCACCTAATGTTCAACTCCCATACACATTCGAGAAAAGGTAACTGTGGAACAAACAGCATTACTCGTAGTTGTCTTGGTGGTGGCACTGGCTCTGTTCTTCGATTTCACGAACGGATTCCACGACACCGCTAACGCGATGGCTACCCCAATTGCAACCGGCGCCATGAAGCCACGCACCGCAGTGATCCTTGCTGCCGTGATGAACCTCATTGGTGCTTTCATCTCAACCGCAGTGGCTAAAACCATTTCGGTCGACACCATCAACGGTGATCTAACGGCCTGGGGCCCAGCGATGATTTTTGCCGGTCTTACCGGCGCAATCCTTTGGAACCTAACAACTTGGTTCTTTGGCTTGCCATCATCATCTTCACATGCACTTTTCGGTGGACTCATTGGTGCCGCGATTGTGTACGGTGGCTTCGATGCCGTCAACGTGACCAAGATTGTTGAAAAGGTGCTTATCCCCGCCCTATTCGCACCATTCATTGCTGGAATTGCAGCTTGGTTGGCTACCAGCCTCGCTTACATCATCACCGGACGCAAGAAGAACGTGGCAACCGGTCGTGGCAAGTTCAAGGTCGGTCAGATCTTCTCGTCATCCCTTGTTGCTCTTTCTCACGGAACCAACGATGCTCAGAAGACTATGGGTGTAATTACTCTGGTACTAGTTGCTGCAGGCCTTCAGTCGGGAGACGCCGGAGTACCATTCTGGGTAATTGTTTCCGCTGCTGCCGCAATCGCACTTGGAACTTTCTCAGGTGGTTGGAGAATCATCAAGACTATGGGTCACGGCCTAGCCGAGATTCGTCCAGCGCAAGGTTTTGCCGCCGAAGTGTCAACCGGTTCAACCATCCTTGCTTCGAGCTACCTAGGTTTCGCACTGTCGACCACCCAGGTTGCTTCAGGTTCGGTTATTGGTTCGGGTCTTGGACGCGTCGGCGCCAAGGTTCGTTGGGGTAAGGCTGGTCAGATTGTGATCGGTTGGTTCCTAACCCTTCCTGCTGCCGCTGGTGTCGGTATGCTTTCGGCGCTACTAACCCGCGGTCTCGGAACTGCTGGTCTAGTCCTAGACGCCGTCCTGGCAATCATCCTGATCGTGGTCATCTTCCAGATGTCACGCAAGAACAACATCAACCACAAGAGCCTCGCCGAAAGCGGAGTTGAAGAAGTTGGTGTGGCAATCGCATCGCCAAAGCAGGTTCGTAAAGAAGCTGCCAAGGCTAAGAAGGCTGCTAAGGGAAAGGCTAAGAAATAATGGTTGAAATCAAATGGAACGACCTAATCATGGTCGCTGGCGCTGCAATCGGAGTTTCGGCTCTAGTTGTGTCACTCTTCGCAATCGGAGTTCGCCTACTTACCAACGCTCAGCACGCTGTTGCTGGCAAGGGTAAGAACAAGGGTCAGTCGGTTAGCAAGGAAATCGCTTTCCGTCTAACCGCGGTAATTGCTTTTGCTCTAGCGTCATCAGTTTTGGCTTACGGCCTGTTCATTCTGGTGACCTTCAGCAAGGCCAACCCAAAATAGTTCCACGAGCTAAAGCCCCGAGCCAAACGGTTCGGGGCTTTACTCTTAAACTAGTTAGATGAAGTCTTTGCGAGTCGCCATTTTTGGCGCAGGTCCAGCTGGTATTTACGCCGGAAACATTTTGGCAAGTTCTTATGAGAACGTGTCCATCGACCTATTCGACTCGCTACCTGCCCCATACGGTTTGATTCGCTATGGAGTGGCTCCGGACCACCCACGCATCAAGGGCATCGTAAATTCTCTTCACGAGATGCTGGATTCTGGCAAAATCCGATTCTTTGGAAATGTTGAGTTTGGTAAAGATCTCAAACTTGAGGATGTGAAACGCCACTACCACGCGGTGATTTTTGCGACCGGCGCCATCAAGGACGCCAAACTGAATATTCCTGGCGTAGAGCTTGAAGGTTCCTACGGTGCAGCCGACTTTGTTTCTTGGTACGACGGACACCCTGATGTTCCGCGCACCTGGCCGTTGACCGCCGAGAAGGTCGCAGTTTTGGGTAACGGAAACGTGGCCCTCGATGTGGCTCGAGTTTTGGCCAAGCAAGCCGACGACATGCTTTCCACCGACATTCCCGAAAATGTTTACGCCGGTTTGAAAAAGTCACCAGTTACCGATGTTCATGTATTTGGACGTCGTGGCCCTGCCGACATCAAGTTCACTCCGATTGAACTTCGCGAACTTGGTGAAGTTGAAGATGTCGATATAGTTCTTTATCCAGAAGATTTTCCTGAAGGATGGTTCAACGAGGAAGCTGAAGGAGTGACGAACCAGCACCGAGTCATGGCCAGAATTCTGAATTCCTGGTTGGAACGAGAGCCTGCTGCTGCGAAGCGCCGACTTCACCTTCACTTCTGGCACCAGCCTCAGGAGATTCTTGGTGAAAACGGACAGGTTACCGGAATGCGTTTTGAACGCAAAGGTGAGGTTCGTGAGTATCCGCTGCAAGCCATTTATCGAGCAATCGGGTACTTCGGTAGCGAGCTTCCAGAGATCCCTTTCGACGACACCAGGGGAGTAATTGCCAATGAAGGCGGTCGAGTTGCTCCTGGTATTTACGCCACCGGTTGGATTAAGCGTGGACCGGTTGGGTTGATCGGTCATACTAAGAGCGACGCCATGGAAACCATTGAAAACCTGGTTTCCGATGTCTCAACCTTTGTGGATCCTGCCGAACCTCAACTTGAGCAGGTGCTTGGTCTGCTAAAAACTCGCGGTGTTGAATTCACAGACTGGTCTGGCTGGTTGAAGCTAAACCAACACGAACTTAAACTAGGTTCCGCTTTTGCAGGGCCGATTGAACGCGAACGTGTCAAGGTAGTAGACCGAGCTGAACAGGTTCGTATCTCAAATGCAACGGATTTCTAAGAGTTCAATAGCACTCCTGACCCTAACCAGCCTCGCGCTGGTGTTTGGTCTCATATTCCAAAGTAATGCCCCGTTCATGGCGGGCGCCGCGATTGGTGCAGCCTTAGCCATTCGAATGGTCTGGGTTTCGGTTCGTGAACACGAAGTTGGCTCCGACGTCTTGGCTCTGATCTCTATTGCTGCTACCTCCTTGGTATCGGAATGGCTTGCCGGCGCAATAATCGCAGTGATGCTTGCAACCGGCCAGGCTTTGGAATCTTGGGCAGCGGGCAGGGCTAGAAGCCAACTTGAGGCTTTGGTTCAAAGGGCACCGAGAAAAATCCAGTTGGTTGACGATAACGACACCATCACTGAGCACGAAATCTCAGATGTGAAGTTGGGCGACACATTTTTGGTTCGCACCGGTGAAGTTGTTCCAGTGGATGGCCGACTATTAGCTGAGGCCAGTTTCGATGAGTCGGCACTAACCGGCGAGCCATTGCCAAAGACAAGGTACCTTGGTGACGAAATTCCTTCCGGTGTCGTGAATGCCGGCGAGCCAGTGCAGTTGGTCGCAACCACCACGGCAGAAACTTCTACCTATTCCGCTTTAGTGCGATTGGTTGAAAATGCCAAAGCACACTCGGCACCAGGTGTTCGCCTTGCCAATAGGTATGCGCTCTGGTTTGTTCCGCTCAGCCTAGGTCTAGCTTTGGTGACCTGGTTGGTCACCGGCAACGTCCATGCAGCTATTTCTGTTATCGTCGCAGCAACTCCCTGTCCGCTAATTTTGGCAATTCCCATCGCTGTAATTGCTGGGATTTCGGCGGCGGCAAAACAAGGTGCGATCATCAAAGATGGTGCCGCGTTGGAGCAACTTGCGCGGAGCCAAGTTCTCCTCGTGGACAAGACAGGAACTTTGACCCATGGCGGACCTGAGGTGACAGCAATTCAGGCAGCACCTGGTTGGAAGCCTGAGCAAGTGCTGCAGATAGCTGCGGGTCTTGAGTTAGCAAGTGCCCACGTTCTGGCAAGGGCGGTAGTTAGGGGGGCTCAGGCTCGAGAACTTATACCTGCAAAAGCAACTAAGGTCGCCGAGGTTCTTGGCGAAGGTTTAGTTGGGGTGGTGGAAGGTCACACCATTAGAGTCGGACGCCTTTTGGAGCCGGTACCAGAATGGGTAGAAGTTAATTCTTCTCTTCAAATCTGTGTGGACCGCGACGGTGAAGTAATTGGTGTAATCGATTTGGAGGACCCGATACGAGTTGAAGCGGTTGAGACCATAAAACAACTTCGCTTACTTGGGGTTGAACGAGTTTTGCTGGTCACAGGCGATCGACGACCTGCAGCCGAAGCCGTTGGATTGGCTGTTGGCGTCGATGAAATTTTCGCCGAGTGCAGACCAGAAGACAAACTCGAATTAGTCAATATAGAAAAACAAAAGTCGAAGGGTGCGGTGCTCGTGGTTGGGGATGGCATCAACGATTCTCCAGCTCTGGCAGCTGCGGATGTTGGCGTGGCTATGGGTGCCAGAGGTGCAACTGCTGCCAGTGAAACTGCATCGGTTGTAATCATCGAAGACTCTATCGGCAGATTAGTCGATGCGATCAGTATTTCTAAAGGAGCGCGTAACCGAGCGCTGCAGGCGGCCGGGGTTGGAATGGGTCTTTCCCTTTTTGCAATGTTCGCAGGGGCTTTTGGCCTGGTATCGGTAACCGAAAACGCAGTTGCACAGGAACTAATTGACGCTGCTGCGATTCTTTGGGCTTTGGTTCCCACTAAGAGAGTTGTCTAGTCACCATAGACAACTTGTCTACTTGCAAGTAGACTTACTCAATGAAGAAGCGTGATCTTGAGTTAAGAATCAAAAAGATTGCGTTGGACTCGGGTAGCACCTTCTATTTTGTTGGTGGTACGAAGCACGACAAGTATCTCGTGAACGGGAAAATGATTCTGATTCCAAGGCATCGGGAAATAAACGAACTGACTGCCAAAGGGATTCTGGATCAAGCGAGAAAATACGCCGAGGAGGGTGGAAAAAATTGAGTCAAGTTTGGAATGTTACTGCAGAGCCTGTCGGTAGATTTTGGCACATCGAAGTGTCTGGCATCGATGGAGCCACACAAGCAAGAAATGCTAAAGATGTTGATTCCATGGCTAGAGATTTCATTTCGCTTCATTCGGGAGAAGAGGCGAGTCGCATTAAGTTGAATCTGGGAATTCGCCTTCCGAAAAATGTCAGCGAAGCCTTGGCCCGAGCCGAAATTCTTCGCTCCGAAGCGGAAACCGCAAGAAGAGCGGCGGCCAAAGAGTCCCAGCTTGCCGCGCAACTTCTAAAGGAAGACGGCCTCACCGTTCGGGACATTGGATTGGCTTTGGGTTTGTCTTTCCAACGAGCTCAACAATTACTCAAGGGCACAATCAGTTAGATTTCAGAGAACCGATTCCAGATAGTCAGAAACGTCCGCCATCTGCTCTTCATTGATCGAGTGTCCAAGACCGCTGTAGCGGCGAATCATGGCGGTGGTGCACCGGTTCAGCCAATTTTCAGTTCGGGCCACGGCGTCCATAGAAATAATTTCGTCTTCCAATCCGCGACCGTAGTAAACCTTTGGCTTGGTTTTAGATAGCTCGTCATCGGCGGGCTGTTTAGCGCCAATCACGAACCCTGCCAAAATAACCGTGGCTTTCAGTCGGTTAGGGCGCGTTCGCAACATTTGGGTCGCCATCAAGCCACCTTGGGAGAAACCAATCACAATTATTGGTGCTTCTGCCGGAAGGTTAGCGTCGATCCAGTCCCAGATTCGAATTGTTCCAGCCTCAATATCCGCAGCTGCAGGGTTGCTGGCAACTTGGCGATTTGCCCAGCAGAACCCTCCGTTTCCAGCATCGAGAGGCGCTTGAAGAGATATCCAAGGTAGCCCAGGCAGAAATCCCATGAGGCTCGGAAGGTCGCGCATGTTCGAGCCATAACCGTGCAGCAAAATCACTATTGGTGATTTCTTGTTCCAGTTGGCCAGGTTTGA
>JALQVK010000027.1 GCA_023260375.1 Rhodoluna sp.
TTCTTTGATAGTCAAATTGGAGCGTATACTCCGCAATCATCAACAGGAATGACAGCAGCACAGATCACATACCTCTCATAGGTAAAGCTGATGCCCCGAGGTTTCCCTCGGGGCATCAGCTTTTTTAAGGTAATTAACCTAGATATGGTCGCTGCTTTGCTTTACCTGCCTGATAGGTCTGGTAAGCCTTCTGTGTGCTCTCTAGGGTTGCTACCGGAGCGACTGGAACTTCCCACCAACCTTCTCCGCTTGGCGAGTAGATTAGTGGGTCAGAGTTGATGTGGATGAGAGATGGGCCGTCGAAGGCTTTAGCTTCCTTGATGGCAGCCTTGAGGTCTTCAATCGCGTTCGGACTTTCCTCAATTCGCCAAACCTTCACGCCAAGGCTTTCGGCGTTGGTGGCAAGGTCGATTGGTAGCTTCTCGCGGGTCTCGAAGTTATTGCCAGCTTCGTCGCGGAAACGGTACTTGGTTCCGTAGCGCTGCGAGCCAATGGTTTCACTTAGGTGACCGATTGATGCGTAGCCGTGGTTCTGGATGAGCACGGTGATGAACTTAATGTTTTCGGCTACGGCTGAAACCAGTTCAGTGTGCATCATCAGGTAAGAACCATCGCCAACCATGACGATCGAGTCGCCCTTGTCTTTGGCGCGAGCCACTCCGATACCGGCAGCGATTTCGTAGCCCATGGTTGAGAAGGCATATTCAACGTGGTAGCCAAGCTCGCCACGCACTCGCCACAGTTTGTGAAGGTCGCCAGGTAGTGATCCTGCAGCACACACCACAGTGTCGTCAGCGTCGGAAGCGGCAATGACCGCTCCAATGATTTCCGACTGGCTTGGCTGTTCGCGCTTCTGGTCAACGAATGCTTCGTCCACTACGGTGTCCCAGAGTTTCTTCTGGTTTCCGTATTCTTCGCGGTAGTCATCCGAGACCTGGTAGCCCGCAAGAGCCTCGACTAGCTCTGAAATGGCTTCACGGGCATCGGCAACAACTGGAAGGCTCGATCCGTGCTTGAAGGCGTCGAAGCTGGCGATGTTGATGTTGATGAACTTCACATTCTCGTTCTGGAAGGTAGTGCGAGAACCGGTGGTGAAGTCGGAGTAGCGTGTGCCGATACCGATAACAACATCGGCATCTGCCGCCAATCGGTTCGATGCGAAGGTGCCGGTGGCACCAACTGAACCAAGGTACTGAGGGTGATCCCAGTCAAGTGCGCCAACGCCCGCCTGTGAAGCACCAACTGGGATACCAGTTGACTCAACGAGTTCGCGAAGTTCCGCGTGAGCGTCCGAGTAAATTACTCCACCACCGGCAACTATGAATGGGGCCTTGGCACTCTTAATTGCGTTGGCGACCTTGGCGATAAGCCCTGAATCTGGGCGCGGGCGGCGAATGTGCCATTCGCGCATCGACAAGAACTCCTCCGGCACATCGATAACCTCGGCCTGAACATCTTCAGGAAGGCAAACCACAACTGCACCGGTTTCGTTGGGGTCGGTGAGCACACGCATTGCGCCGAGCATTGCGGAATAAAGCTGCTCTGGGCGTTGAACTCGATCGAAGTAGCGGCTGAGTGGCTTGAAAGCGTCGTTGACGCTAACGCTTGGGTCCTGCGGTAGCTCAAGCTGTTGCAGGACAGGGTCGGCAACTCGGTTGGCGAAGGTGTCGGAAGGAAGCAAAAGCAGAGGCAATCGGTTTGTGGTGGCCACGGCAGCTGCGGTAAGCATGTTTGTGGCTCCAGGACCAACCGAAGCGGTACAGGCAAATGTTGAACGGCGACGAGTCATTCTCGAATAGGCAATTGACTCGTGTCCCATCGCCTGCTCATTACGTGCTTGGAAGTAAGGCATTTTTCCTGGGTCTTCAACGCTCAATTGCTTTAGCGCTTGACCGATTCCCGCGACGTTTCCATGACCGAAAATACCAAAGACACCTTGAATGGTTCGAACCCTGACGTCGCCGTCCACGGTGTACTGGTTAGCAAGAAACTCTACGATTGCCTGACTGACTGTCATTCTGCGTGTGGCCATGATGGTTCTCCTGTTTAAGCCTTGTAGGGCAATCTTGGGTCTGGGTCTTGGTGGTGCCAGGTGTCACGAATCCAGGCGTGGTTTGGGTCGTCGGTAATATTCCAGCTTCGATCCGGATCTGGTCCAGCCATGATGTTGAAGAAGTATAGGTCCGAACCTGGCACTGCCGAAGCCGGTCCGTGCCAACCGTAAGGCACTAGTCCCACATCTCCAGAGCGAACTTCCTCTAAAAGATCGATTGGACGCTCATCGGAAGCATAAACACGAAGGAGGCCGGTTGGGTCATTATTTGGTGTGTTGGAGCCCCGAGTTTGGGCAGTCTCAAAGTAGTAAATCTCTTCAAGGTTAGACTCCACGCCATCGATAAATGTGTCGTGCTTGTGAGGGGGAATGCCAGACCAGTTGCCGCTAGGAACAATTACCTCAACCACGATAAAGCGATCGGCGTCTAAAGTTTCTGGAACGCCGAAGTTGTGTACCTGGCGCGATTCTCGGCCCGCTCCACGAACGAAGACCGGAACTTCGTCCTTGGTGATTTTTCGCGCCGGCTTCGAATTCTTGGCAGGAGCCTCACCAACTAATGCGCGACCATCACCAGAGATTTTCACCTCGGTGTTTAGTGGCACATAGAGTAGATCGGCTGGTCCGTGAAAAACCGATTCACGACCGGCCAACTCGACCTTGACCCACTGTTCCCCCGCGATTCGGTAATCGACAGTTAGCCCTTTGCCTTCGAGAGCGAAGATGATGCGCTCGTTGTTGTTGGCCTCCAACTCAAGGGACTTACCCGATACGGTACCGACTCGCAGGCCAGTGTGTTGCCAGCCCGGCAGGGTGTTGTCAACAACAACATCCCAGCCACCTTTGGCCAGCGTTCCTTTCGGGTAAAACCAGGTCATGGTGTCAAGACTAGTTCTGTGGGAAACCTAGGTTGATTCCACCGTGGCTTGGGTCCAACCAGCGGCTGGTGATTGCCTTGCCACGGGTGTAGAAGTGAACGCCTTCAACGCCGTGTGCCTTGGTGTCACCGAACGCCGAGTTCTTCCAACCGCCGAATGAGAAGTAAGCAACTGGAACAGGGATTGGCACGTTGATACCGATCATTCCAACTTCAATCTCGTTCTGGAAACGGCGAGCTGCTCCACCGTCGTTGGTGAAGATTGCGGTTCCGTTACCGAATGCACCGTTGTTGATTAGCTCAACACCCTCTTCGTAAGACTTCACTCGAACAATCGAAAGCACTGGGCCAAAGATTTCTTCGGTGTAAACCTTTGAGGTCGTTGGAACCTGGTCAATCAGGGTTGGGCCAAGCCAGAATCCGTTTGCGTCGCCGTCCACGTTGATTCCGCGACCATCGACGACAACCTTCGCGCCGTCTTGCTCCGCGATTTCAACATAGGATGCAACCTTGTCGCGGTGTTCACGGGTAACCAGTGGGCCCATGTCGCAGTTGCGACGACCGTCACCGATGGTGAGCTTGTTCATTCGCTCAACAATCTTTTCAATCAGCGGGTCAGCCACTGGCTCAACGGCGACAACGACCGAGATTGCCATGCAACGCTCGCCGGCAGATCCGAAACCGGCGTTGATGGCAGAGTCGGCAACTAGGTCAAGGTCGGCATCTGGAAGAACCAGCATGTGATTCTTTGCTCCACCAAGAGCCTGAACGCGCTTGCCATACTTTGCGCCCTGCTCGTAAACGTACTTAGCGATGGGAGTTGAACCCACGAATGAGATTGCCGCAACATCTGGGCTCTCAAGTAGTCCATCTACCGATAGCTTGTCGCCCTGAAGTACGTTGAACACACCATCCGGTAGTCCAGCTTCCTTCCAAAGTTTTGCCATCCAGATTGCGGCGGTTGGGTCCTTCTCAGAAGGCTTCAAGATGACGGTGTTACCCGTTGCAATGGCAATTGGGAAGAACCACATTGGAACCATCGCTGGGAAGTTGAACGGGCTGATTACACCGACGACGCCAAGAGCCTGACGAGTCGAGTAAACATCGACGCCGGTTGAAGCCTGCTCGGTGTAGAAACCCTTCAGTAGGTGAGGCATGCCACAGGCAAACTCCACAACTTCCTGGCCGCGGGTGATTTCACCGAGTGCGTCCGAAAGAACCTTGCCGTGCTCCGAGGTGATGATCTCGGCGAGTTCGCCTTTCTTCGCGTTTAGAAGTTCGCGGAACTTAAACATGATGACCTGCTTGCGTGCCTGCGACATGTCACGCCATGCTGGGAACGCTTCCTTGGCCGATGCAATCGCTGTATCAATCTCAGCTTGGTTGGCAAGAGCTACTTCCTTGGTGACAACACCTAGAGCTGGGTCGTACACCGGTGAGGTGCGACCAGACTTGCTAACAACTTCTTGGCCGTGAATCCAGTGGTTTACTACCTGAGTCATTTTGTTCCTTATTTTCCGTGAACCAGGGCAACTGCGGTTGCGATTGCACCTTCGACGTCGCCGTCTTGTGGGTAAAGCAAGCTGCGACCGACCATGAGTCCGCGCACGCCTGGAAGTTCGAGTGCCTCTTCCCAAAGCTTGTAGGTGTCGGCTGGGTCACCAACCGGGTCACCGCCAAGTAGCAGGGTTGGCAGGGTGGTAGATGCCATGACTTTTTCCATATTTGGCACTACCGGCAACTTCAGCCAGGTGTACTGGCTGGACGCACCGAGACCGCTCGCGATGGTCACCGAAAGTACCGTGGCATCTGTCGAGAGGTCGTTTACGATCTTGCCGTCAACCCACTTGGAGATGAACGGCTCAACCAAAATCGGAGTCTTGGCATCCAC
>JALQVK010000033.1 GCA_023260375.1 Rhodoluna sp.
GTAGCAACCTACTCGAACATCGATCACCCACTAACCACCGAGCCTGCCAAGATTGAGCGCGCAGCGGTTGTTATCTTCACCTCGGACCGCGGTTTGGCTGGTGCTTTCTCTTCAAACGTTTTGAAGGAAGCCGAAGCTCTAACCGTGAAGCTTAAGGAAGAGGGCAAGGATGTCGTTTACTTCCTAGTTGGTCGCAAGGCCGTTAGCAACTTCGGTTTCCGTCGTCGCACCGCTGAAAAGCAGTGGATTGGTGGCACTGACCTTCCTCAGGTTGACACCGCGAAGGAAATCGCTGACACCGTCCTGGAATACTTTGGACGCGACGCTTCAGAAGGTGGCGTGGACGAAATCCACGTGATCTTCAACCGTTTCGTTTCGATGATCTCGCAGGAGCCAGAAACCCTACGTCTACTACCTCTAGAGGTTGTTGAAGGCGAAGAGGCTCCAGCATCAGACGACGTCTTCCCGCTATACGAATTCGAACCAGACGCCGGAAAGGTGCTTGATGCACTGCTTCCTGTCTACATCGAAAGCAAGATCTTCAACGCCATGCTGCAGTCGGCTGCCTCAGAGCACGCTGCCCGTCAGAAGGCAATGAAGTCGGCAACCGACAACGCCGACAAGCTAATCAAGAACTACACCCGACTATCGAACCAAGCTCGTCAGTCGGAGATTACCCAGCAGATTTCCGAAATCGTTGGTGGCGCAGACGCACTTGCCACCGTCGAAGAAGATTAAGAGAAAGAAAGAGACATGGCCGAGACTAAAAAGAAGTCAGCTAAGACCACCGGAACCGGGCGCATCGCTCGCGTAAACGGCCCGGTTGTTGACATCGAGTTCCCGCACGATGCGATTCCAGAGATTTACAACGCTCTGACCACCGTCATCGACCTAAGCGGCGAGAAGACCACTCTGACTCTTGAGGTTGCTCAGCACCTCGGCGACGACCTAGTTCGTGCCATCGCTCTGAAGCCAACCGACGGCCTAGTCCGTGGCGGTCTGGTTGAAGACACCGGTGCACCGATCTCGGTACCAGTTGGCGACGTTACCAAGGGTAAGGTTTTCAACGTTGTCGGTGAAGTTCTAAACGGCAAGCCTGGCGAGAAGATTGAAGTCAAGGAAACTTGGCCAATCCACCGTCAGCCTCCAGCCTTCGACCAGCTTGAGTCGAAGACCCAGATGTTCGAGACCGGTATTAAGTCGATCGACCTTCTAACCCCATATGTTCTTGGTGGAAAGATTGGTCTATTCGGTGGTGCTGGTGTTGGTAAGACCGTTCTAATCCAGGAAATGATCTACCGTGTGGCAGAAGACCACGACGGTGTATCGGTGTTCGCTGGTGTTGGTGAGCGTACTCGTGAAGGTAACGACCTTATCGACGAAATGACCGAGTCTGGCGTTATCGACAAGACCGCTCTCGTGTTCGGTCAGATGGATGAGCCACCAGGCACCCGTCTTCGCGTTGCTCTTTCGGCTCTAACCATGGCGGAGTACTTCCGCGATGTTCAGAAGCAGGACGTTCTGTTGTTCATCGACAACATCTTCCGCTTCACTCAGGCCGGTTCTGAGGTTTCGACCCTTCTAGGTCGTATGCCTTCGGCCGTGGGTTACCAGCCAAACTTGGCCGATGAGATGGGTCTCCTCCAGGAGCGCATCACCTCGACCCGTGGTCACTCGATTACTTCGCTTCAGGCAATTTACGTTCCTGCGGACGATTACACCGACCCAGCCCCAGCAACCACCTTCGCTCACTTGGACGCAACCACTGAGCTAAGCCGTGAAATTGCTTCGAAGGGTCTGTACCCAGCTATCGACCCACTAACCTCGACCTCGCGTATCTTGGACCCTCGCTACATTGCAGCGGACCACTACGAGACCGCGATCCGCGTCAAGGCAATCCTTCAGAAGAACAAGGAACTTCAGGAAATCATCGCCATCCTCGGTGTTGAAGAACTTTCTGAAGAAGACAAGGTCACAGTTTCACGTGCCCGTCGTATCCAGCAGTTCCTATCTCAGAACACCTACATGGCTGAAAAGTTCACCGGTGTTAAGGGTTCAACCGTTCCACTAAAGGACACCATCGAGGGCTTCTCAGCTATCGCTAACGGTGACCTTGACCACGTTGCTGAGCAGGCGTTCTTCAACGTCGGTGGCCTAGACATGGTTATGGAAAACTGGGACCGCATCCAGAAGGAAACCGGTAAGTAATAATGTCGGAAAAAGTTCTTCGCGTCGAGCTGGTAGCAGCCGATAAAGCCGTATGGGCTGGTGAGGCCAAGATGGTCATCGCTAAGACCGTTGAAGGTGAAATCGGTCTACTAGCAGGTCACGAGCCTATGCTCGCGATCCTGTCGAGCGGTGAAGTTCGCATTACTCTTGCAGACGGCGACAAGCTAACCGCTAACGCTGAAGACGGCTTCCTTTCGGTTGAGCACGATGTTGTAACCATCGTTGCTCGTCACGCCGAACTGGTCTAAACAAACTAAAAGATAAAACCCCAGCCGATTGGTTGGGGTTTTTCTTTATCTAGAACCAGCTGGTTTCCATTTCACGTCGCCACCATGCGGGACATTCGCTACGCGGGCGAGTACAAACAGTAAATCCGATAAGCGATTTAGGTAGATCGCGCAGGTTTCCGAAACATCGTTGTGGTGAGCTTTCGCATGCCAAACCGCTCGTTCTGCCCGTCGAACCACGGTTCTAGCCAGATGTAAACCGGCTGCTAATCCAGAGCCGCCTGGAATGATGAATGAATCAAGACTCGGTAAGTCTGCGTTGTACTTATCAATCGCAATCTCTAGGTCGGTTACCCACTCCTCAGACACTCGAAGCCCACCGGTTCCAGGGGTTGCCAGGTCGGCTCCGATGTCGAATAGGTCATTCTGAATTCGAGCGAGCAGAGCTAATAGTTCGGGGGAGAACTCACCGTGAGCTAGTGAAATAGCCACACCGAGAGCCGAGTTTGCCTCATCAACATCGGCGTAGGCTTCGATTCTGGGGTCGGTCTTGGCCACTCGCGAGTTATCTCCGAGCGCGGTGAAACCATCGTCTCCAGTTTTTGTGTAGATCTTGGTGAGTCGAACCATAGTCTCAAGTTTAGGCTTGATACATGCTGTTTCTTTTACCGCCATCGGAGTGCAAGGTTGAGGGAGGCTCTCCACTCACTCTCGAACATGTAGCCCTAACTTTTGGTGCCATGCAACCGGCTCGCGACCTGGTTCTTGAGAAAGTTATCGAATACAGCAGTTCTACTCAGGCTAAAACCAAGATGCGTGCCGAACACCTTCAGCAAAATCTTGAGGTGCTTACCTCTCCAACTATGCAGGCTATCGATCGCTACTCCGGAACACTTTACGACGCCCTTCACGGCCGTGGTCTCAAGGGAAGCCCAACCGAGTTCAACACGCTCACCAAAGACGAGCGCGAACGAGCTAAGGAATCAGTTTTCATTCAATCAGCCCTGTTCGGGTTAATTCCAGCTAGCAACGTGATTCCGAACTACCGTTTTTCAGCCGGAACCAAAATCCAAGGTTTTGATCTAAAGAAACACTGGTCAGAAGCTCATAACATCATCTGGAAACGCCTAGAAGGTCAGCAAATCATCGACCTACGTTCCAACGCCTACGCCGAACTTGCGCCCATCCCAGAAAGATTCAACTCACTAACCGTTGAAGTCTTCGACAAAGCCTCTGGCAAAGCCATGAACCACTTCAATAAGAAGGCAAAAGGTCAGTTTGTGCGCGCCCACCTTCAAGGCGCAGACACGTTAGAACAGATGGCGAAAGCCGCCAATCTCGAAATGACGATTGACGGCTCTCGTCTTATGCTCTTTACCGATCAATAGGGTCCAAACCGCGAGGATTTTGGAAGTTCAATCAGTCCATCAACGACACTGAAAACCGTCGGAGTCCACCAGTATTGATCTAACTCAAATGTAAAGCCAGGCACTAACCAAGCATCGCCGGCTTGATCAGAAAGTTGTACGAGTTTCGATTCCGCCTTTAGAACTTTTACGGTTTTAATTTCCCTGGTGCTTGTTGATTGGTTTGAATCCAATTCCTCGGCTAAAAGTCCATAGCGTGCAACACCGCCGGCGTAACCCTGGTAGCGCCAATCGGAGATTCGGTTAACCGCCTCGCGTTCGGAGACCGTTTGGACAGAACCACGGTCAATTACTTCGACTGAATTACCCGTTGCGTAAACCAGATTGCCATATTCGTCCCAGTCCATTTCCCAGGTAAGTGGCGTGGTTTGGCCATCAACCTTGAGATGCCCGACTACGCGGCGTCCATTGTCTTTGTAGAGGGCTAAGTCATCAAGTTGAATGTTCAAACCGGTGGCTGAGAATAGCTCTTGTGCGAGAGCCTTGTAAGCATCATCGCTCAAATACCCATCGCCTTTTCCAGCTTCTGCTGAATAGAGATTTACAGACCAACTGCCTGAACCTTGCCAATAAACATCCACACCGGGGAGGTCCTGTCGGTCTTTCTCCCCAAAGAAGTAATGGTCGATGTCATTTTGCCTGTAGGGGTCCTGTTGGATTTCACCCTTAATTCCAAACCGTGAAGCCAGAGACCTCAGAAGTTGAATTGGATTCCCTTTTGGTTTAAGTTCATAAACTTTTTCGGTTCCGCCGCTCCAACTTAGATCGTCGCCAGGAACATATTGAAATTGAATCGCGGGTAGCATTGTGCCGAATTCCTTCGGCGATTCACCCGATTTAGTGTTGGAGTAGGAGAGGCAGTTAACCTCGCCGGTCGCAAGAGTGAATAACGGACCTTTTTGAGCATGTGTCGTAGGAGCTTCCAAAGCTATCGTTAGTCCAATTGCAAGAACACACGCGAAAGTTACACCACTCAGGAAAAGTGGCCGGCTTAGGACTCTAGTCCTCGGTGATCTTGTTATGGCTTCAAGAAGGATGTCATCGCCAAGCTTTGGAACTCTAGTCTTCACCGATTTGCGAAGTGCATCTAAAGAATCGTTCATGTCTTGCATATGTTTCTAGCCTTCCGATTCTTTCAGTAATGTTTCGAATCTCTTTCGGGCCCTGTGAAATCGAATAGTTACTGCGTTTTTTGTAGTTTTGAGTATTTGAGCGGCTTCTTCAAGGGAAAAACCCTCAAGGGATATCAGGCTGATTATCACTCGGTCAGATTTACCTAAATTGGCCCAGGCACTTCTTACTGACACATTCGCCAACGCGAGTTGCTCTGCAGAAGGTTCGAGAATGTCGTTGTCCATTAGTGGAAAAGTTATTCGGAAAAGACTTTTGCGACGATGGTTCGCTAAGACATTGGCTGCTATTCGATAAAGCCAAGCGGCAAGATGCTCATCTGGAGCAGCTTCTCGTTTTTGCCAAGCGATTGAGAAAACCTCTGAAGCCAAATCTTCTATGTCGTTGGATTCAACTCGATAGGCAAAGAATTTCGAGATCATCGGTAAATAAGCTCGATAGGTTTCCACGAATTGCTGGCTGTTAATAGTCATTTCATGATGTTTATGTCATTTGGTGTCAGTTTATTTCACACGAATTATCGTGATCTTGAATCACGCCAATTGCTTGCATCATGGCATGCATGGTGGTTGGGCCAACAAAGTTGAAGCCAAGTTTGCGAAGTTCTTTCGAGAGCGCGGTTGATTCTGGCGAGACCGTGAGGTTTCTACGATCTTCGGTTGGGGAGTGTTTCCGAATCAGGTCTGCGAGTGAGAGTTTTTGCTCTTTGATGATTCTGGCGTTGTTGATGACTGCTTCGATTTTTCCTCGATGACGAATGATTCCTTCAAACTGCAACAGACGTTCAACATCGGCTTCGCTCATTGTTGCGACCTGGTTGATTTTGAAACCATGGAATGCTTCGCGAAAACCTTCCCTACGTTTCAGGATGGTGAGCCAACTGAGCCCAGCTTGGAAGCCTTCTAGGCTGATTCGCTCGAATAGTGCGTCTTCGCCGATAATTGGCTTACCCCACTCGGTGTCGTGGTATTCGATGTAGATGGGGTCGGAGGTAACCCAGGCGCATCGTTGCATTAGTCGGTGGTTTCAATGCCTTCTAGGGCAAGTAGCCAACGCTTGGTAGGAATGCCGTCGCCTCCCGAATAACCGGTGATTCTGCCGCTAGCTCCGAGTACTCGGTGGCAACCCACTACCAGCGGCACTGGGTTTGAACCAACCGCTCCGCCAACCGCTCGAACCGCATTGGGGTTACCAATGTTTTTCGCGATGTCGGCATAGGTTGTGATCTCGCCAAAACCAATCTTTGCGATTTCTTTCCAAACGGCCTTCTGGAAATCTGTGCCTTGGAGTTCAAAGTCAAAGTTCAACTCCTTGGTCTTGCCTTTGAAATAGCTGGTGAGCTGTTTCTTGGCATCTTTCAGAACCGATGCCTTGCCGAAGTCTGGTGTGACGTCGCTTCCCATGGTTAGGAAGACGACCTTGTTGTTACTTGCCAAAAGGGTCACCGCTCCGACTGGGGAGTCAAAGGTTAGCTTGGCGTCGTGATTTGGCAAGTTCATAACTAAAGGTTATGCCCAAATAAGCGATTGGAAGGTTCCAAGTTGGATCTGTGAAAAGTTTTAGACTCGTTTGCCTGTAGTTGAAACTGAGAACCTTGTACTGTTGTCAAATTTAAGTGTTCTCACAAAAGTTATTGCTCTTTTGCCTTTAGCTTTCAGGGTTATTTCAGCGCGAATTGGCTCTCTGCCACGTGAGAAACCAAAATGTGACTGAGAAATCTCAACTACTGGTTGGAAGACTTGGTCTGGCTTGATTGAACTTATTCCAGAGGAGATTTCAACAATCAAATCGGAACCGAACCACTTGGTTTCAGGTCCAGGGCTGTTGACGATGGTGATCTGTTTGGTTCCATAGCTCAAATACGTGGTTCCAGCCACGAAGTTCAAACCAAGCGGTTTGAATCTCATGGTCAAAACAGCCGGCTCTGAACACTTGAAAGTTCCAAAACCCGGGTACATCTTTGAGCCATGACCCCAGTGGGTGGGTATGTAGGTCCAATTTTCTGACCAAGATTTTGGATTCGAGAGATCCTGGCAGGCAGTTACTGCGTGAGAAGTTTTAGGGGTCGGCGCGCAGCCAGTTAAAGCCCCGGACAGGATAGCTAGCGAAGAAATTGCGGTGATTGCTTTTAGAACAAATGGTTTCATTTGATGTCCCCCTTGACTTGAGTCTACGTTTTTTTTTGCAAGTGCAAACGGGTGGCTCTAGTTCAAGGTCACAAGTGAATAACTAAGCATTGCCGCAAAAACACACCAGCCAAAGTAGGGCGCGAGCAGGATGCCGGCCTTCTTGGACGTGAGGTGAAAGAGGCACAGGGTTACGAAGACAGAGAGGGCAAGTGCTACGGCGATGATGAAGCCTGGCAGTAGTAGCTTTGCGCCGAAGAACACTGGGCTCCAGATGGTGTTGAGGGTTAGCTGGATGGCATAGGCCCAGAGTGCTGCTTTGCGGTATTTGCCAGGGGTTTTGTAAACCCACCACGCTGCGATTGCCATGGTGGTGTACCAAATGGCCCAGGCTGGTCCGAATGCCCAGTTGGGTGGGGTGAACCAAGGTTTGTTGGCGTCCATGTACCAGCCTTGGATTCCGTTGAAGGAACCGAAAGAGCCGATGGCGGCTGCCAAATAGGAAAGCCCTAGCGAAATCGCTAGAGCTCCCTTAGATTTCATCACTTGACGATGTCCCAAGCCCTGGTGAGGGTTTCTCGCACCTTGGCTTCCATCATGTCGAAGTCACCTTGGTCTGAGGTTAGTGGCGGGGCCAGCTGAACTACAGGGTCTCCACGGTCGTCCGCGCGGCAATACAAGCCCTTGCTATAGAGGTCCTTGGTGATGAAGCCGCGGAGGAGCTTCTCGATCTCTTCGAGGTCGAAGCGGGCCTTGGTGGCTTTATCTTTGACTAGTTCGATGGCATAGAAGTAACCGGTGCCACGGACGTCGCCAACGATGTCTAGGTCGCTTAACTTGTCTAGGGTCTTCTTGAAGTTGTCCTGGTTGGCTTGCACGTGACCGATTAGGTCCATTTCGTCGTACATGTCGAGGTTCTCAAGGGCGACCGCGCAAGCGGCTGGGGAAGCGGCGAAGGTGTAGCCGTGAGGGAAGATGTTCATGCCCTTCTTGAACGGCTCGTAGAACTTTTCCTTCATCATGAGCGCACCCAGTGGCAGCACCGAGTTGGTGATTGCCTTGGCGCAAACCAGCATGTCTGGTTCGAAGTCGTACTTTTCACTCGCGAACATGGTTCCGGTGCGACCAAAGCCGTCGATGGTTTCATCGGCAACCAGGATGACGTCGTACTTGTCGCAGATTTCGCGAACGCGTTTGAAGTAGGACTTG
>JALQVK010000068.1 GCA_023260375.1 Rhodoluna sp.
ATTCTCGATGCCGATACCTTGGGCCATATAGAAGTCGTAAACGTGTCTATGTGTCAGGCCAACCTCGAGGTACCAAGGCTTTGGAAGAAGAACCACGGCGACCCACTATTCGACATGGGTATCTATCCGATCAGTTTCTGCCAAACCTTCCTCGGTAACCCAACCAAGATCACGGCTCAGGGAGTACTGAATAGCGACGGCGTCGACGAAGAGATTTCGGTTCAACTCTCATATGCCACTGGAGCAAGAGCCTACGTATTGGTTTCAGCCCGTGCAGCCATCCCTGGCATTGCCCAGATTTCTGGCACCAAAGCGAAGTTAGACGTTGGTCCCGAATTCTTCATCCCAAGCACACTAGAACTTAGATCTACTGATTTCAACTCACAACCAACCACCTGGGCGGATAAGTCTCCTGTGGTTGGTCATGAGGGATTGAGTTACCAAGCGACCGCAATGGCATCGTTCATCGACCAAGGTCTTCTGGAATCTCCATACGAATCTCATTCCGATTCGATTGCCAATCTAGAGGTGTGCACCGAAATCATCCGCCTCGTTGGGGCATCAATTCACTAACTGTTTTTTGGCACTGGATAAACTTGCCCACATGACCGCTTCACTGGAACTCTGGATCGACATTGGCTGCCCTTGGAGTCGCATGCTCTTGGTGGAAATTGACCAAGCTCTCAAAGAGTTCAACCAGCCGGTCAGTATTACCTTCCGCGCCTTAAGGATTGACCCAGACGGCATTGAAGATTATGGCCAAACCACCATCGAACACCTGGTTGGAGCACTCGGGATTACCGATGACGAAGCCGAAGGCATGTTGAAAAATGTCATCGACGAAGGCAAAAGCTACGGTCTCGAATTCAATTTCAGGATTGCTCGTGGCGGAAACTCGATGAATGCACATCGCCTCATTAAGCACGCTCATACCAATGGAACACAACTCGAGGTTGCCAGGGAACTCTTTGAGGCCCACTTTGCCAAGGGGCTATTGATCAGCAATAAAGAAGTGCTGAAAGAAATTGCGAACAAGTTCGAGCTCTCAGCCGAATTCCTCAATACCGACGACTACACCCAAGACGTTCTGGATGACGAAGTGAAAGCTAAAACCAAACAGATTCTGAACACGCCAACCGGAATTATCAACGGTAAGCATTTCTTTGAAGGGCTAAAGCCAGCCTCGGTGATTCTGAGCCACCTAGGAGAATTGAACTCCTGACCTGCTCTTTACGAGGGAGCTGCTCTACCGACTGAGCTAAGGTGGCGAGTTGCGTCTTGCAACTAGAAAAGTTTATCCCCTGACGCTGCACCTCGTCAGGGGACTTCACTTTTTGCTTATTTAGTTACAGGTGCCGAGTACAGGCACAGGGCTTTCTTCACTTTCAAAGACGGGGTACCCATCCTGATCAAACAGTTTCTTTACTGCATAAATTTTGTTTCCGTCATCGCCCAAAGCGCAGAATGCGCGTATTGGGTGACCTTGGTAAAGAAGAGTGTCGGTACCTTCATACACTACGTATTTTTTATAAAGGTCGTAAGCAACGTTCAGGTCAGCTATGACGGCTGGACTTGCGATAAGCATCAAGACATTCAACGCAATAAGTGGAATGCGAAGCGCAGCAAACTGTTTTCTGCTGAGCCAAATGTTTAAACCAATGAGTGCGACCAAAACTAAAGTGTCGCGAGCTCCGCCCGGAATTTCACCAATGTGACCGTAGAGGATTGGAGTGTAGATAAGGGCAAACATTAACCAGCCGCGAACAATCGCCCAGGCTGGTGAAAGAGTTCGGAAGTATGCCAAAGTTGCCTTCCAAATTTTGAGGAACTCCAGGTTTACTCTTGAAACTTCGACGCTCTCTAGGTCGAGTCCTGCCGCTTCAGCTAGGTCTGCGGCGTAGGCCTTGGCATCCCCTAATTTGAAATTGGTACCTTCTGCTTCTCGACGATCTAGGAGGTCTGCCTCAAGGTTTTCAGTAAGTTCTCGCAGATCTTCTGGCCTTAGGCCAATAAGTTGGTTTTGAACTTTCCGAACGAAAGACTTGATTTCCTGGTCTGTTAATTGAGTGCCCATTACTTCTTTCCTTTGGTTGTGCCGAGTACGGCGGTCATATTTGTGGCGAATTTGTTCCAAATCTTTCGTTGCTTGATTAGGGTTTCTTTGCCTTGTTCGTTTATTGAGTAGTACTTACGGTGCGGGCCACCATCGGATGGCACCACATAGGTAGTTAGTGCACCTGCGGTGTAGAGCCTGCGTAGTGTTCCGTAGACTGTGGCATCGCCGATTTCTTCAAAACCGGCTTCGCGAAGCCTGCGCACGATGTCGTAGCCGTAGCCGTCCTCGTTTTCGAGAACTGCTAGTACTGCGGTGTCGAGTACGCCTTTGAGTAGTTGTGTCGAGTCCAACTTGCCCCCTTTCTTTGATCCACTATTACATATTGCGCAGTAGTGCGCAAGTCAAAGTAGTGTGGCGTGTTGAAAGGGTTTTTAGAGCAGGCCGGCTGCAGCAGCGCGATGGACGATTTCCGCACGTCGATGTGCGCCCAGTTTTTTGGACGCATTTTGGAGGTGAAACTTTACGGTGCTTTCGGAAATGAACATGGCTGCCGCAATCTGTTTGTTGCTTAGGCCCTTTGCGATGTATTTGATTACATCGACTTCACGATCGGTGAGGTGTTCAATTTGACTGCGTTGGGACCCGAGCGAGTGAGCAACCAGGCTACTGACGCCTTTACCCAAAACGGTGTCACCCTCTTGAATTGCCTTCACGCCTTTGCCGAGTTCATCGGCCTTCACGTCGTCTTTGCAAAGGTAGCCATTGGCTCCTCGCCTTAGCGCTTCCACCACAATCATTTCGCTTAGGGTGTTTGCCAGGACCAAAACCTTGGTCGAAGAGTAACGTTCTGTGATTTCCTCAACCACTTTGAGGCCGCGAGTTGTGTCGTCGCCAAGGTCGAGGTCGATTATCAAGATGTCCGGGCCGTGCTCGTCGACGGCATCAATTACCGCGTCGTAGCTAGTTGCCTCGGCAATAACTGCGAAACCAGGGTTTCGCTCCAAAATGGAACGCAAACCAACTCTGGTGATTACGTTTCGGTCAGCTACCACGATGCGCGTGCTGGCCTGAGGCATGCGTCTGCCCAATGGGACATCTGGACGGGTTTCTCGCTCCATAACTTGATGCTAAACCCGTTACCTAGCCATTTGGCTAGGTCGTTACCTATCCGTTAGAAGTGCTTATGGATAGTTGGGTGTTTTTAGCATTTTTCTCGGGAATGTGCGGGCGTAGTGTTCGATTTACCGGTCGGCAAAGGTGCCGACCTGCAGAAAAGGAAAAAACAATGAGCGTTTACGCACAACCAGGTCAAGCAGGGTCCATTGTTGAATTCAGACCACGCTACGACCACTGGATCGGCGGCCAATATGTGGCACCGTCGTCTGGAGAATATTTCGAAAATGTCACCCCAGTCACCGGACGAGTGTTCTGTGAAGTTGCCCGAGGTAACGCAGCCGACATCGACAAGGCTCTGGACGCAGCTCACGCAGCTGCTAAGTCCTGGGGCAAGACCTCGGTCACGGCTCGCGCCAACATCTTGAACAAGATTGCCGATCGCATGGAGGCCAACCTTGAAAAGATTGCAGTTGCAGAAACTTGGGACAACGGAAAGCCCGTTCGTGAAACCATGGCTGCCGACATTCCACTAGCGATCGATCACTTCCGCTACTTCGCCGGTTGCATCCGTGCCCAAGAGGGAACTCTTGGGGAGTTAGACGACGACACCGTTGCCTATCACTTCCACGAGCCTCTTGGTGTGGTTGGCCAGATCATTCCTTGGAACTTCCCAATCCTGATGGCTGTCTGGAAGCTAGCTCCCGCTCTTGCCGCTGGTAACTGTGTTGTTCTAAAGCCAGCCGAGCAAACCCCTGCATCCATCTTGTACGTAATGGAATTGATTGCTGATCTGCTACCTGCAGGTGTTGTCAACATCGTCAACGGTTTTGGAGTTGAGGCAGGAAAGCCGCTAGCTTCATCTCGTCGCATTGCCAAGATTGCGTTCACCGGTGAAACCACAACCGGTCGCCTAATCATGCAGTACGCGTCGGAG
>JALQVK010000135.1 GCA_023260375.1 Rhodoluna sp.
CTCCGAGGATTCCTTCCTCGGCACCGAGACGACGTGACCAGGCCCCAGCGTCGTCGGCGGTTGCGTCCAAGACTTCGTCGTACACGGTGGTGTCTAGGATTTCAGGAATGAAGTTGGCGCCAATTCCCTGAATTGGGTGACCGGCTGGGCTTCCACCGTTTAGTAGTGGTGAAGCGGCTGGCTCGACAGCGAAGATCTTGATGTCTGGGTTTAGCTTCTTTAGGGTCTGGCCAACACCGGTGATGGTTCCACCGGTTCCAACGCCGGCAACAACTGCGGCAACTTCACCGTTGGTGTCTTTCCAGATTTCCTGGGCGGTGGTGTTGCGGTGAATTTCTGGGTTGGCAGGGTTAGCGAACTGGCGAACGGCAAGCGCTCCCTGAGTGGCAGCGATTTCCTCGGCCTTGGCAACGGCTCCGCGCATGCCTTCGGCAGCTGGGGTTAGTACAAGCTCGGCACCGTAGGCGCGAAGTAGCGTGCGACGCTCGCGGCTCATGGAGTCTGGCATGGTGAGGATGACCTTGTAACCGCGGGCGGCACCGGCCATGGCTAGTGCGATACCGGTGTTACCCGAGGTTGCCTCAACGATTGAGCCACCAGGCTTTAGTTCGCCACTGGCTTCAGCGGCGTCGATCATGGCGATGCCGATGCGGTCTTTTACGGTTGCACTCGGGTTGTAGAACTCAAGCTTGGCCAGAATTTCTGCCTTACCTTCGTTGATGCGGTTGATGCGCACCAGTGGGGTGTTTCCTACTACCTGAGTGATGTTGTCGTAAATGGCCATTTTCGTCCTCGCTTTAAGAAAGATTCAGATTAAGACTATGCCTAGTTTTTAGGCAGTTTCATTCGGTTACCAAGTGTTACAAGCTAGCCACAATTTGACCTTTGTTAACACATAAGAACTTTTTGGGTTTATAGTCAAAATATGGACTTCAAAGCGTCATTGCAACCCGATCGTAACCTTGCCATGGAGCTCGTTCGAGCTACCGAAGCTGCAGCAATTCGATCGACACCGTTCATTGGTAAAGGCGACAAAATGGCTGCCGATGGGGCAGCGGTTGATGCCATGCGTGCCTTTTTGGCGACAGTTGAATTCGACGGAACTATTGTGATTGGCGAAGGTGAAAAAGACAACGCTCCGATGCTGTTCAATGGTGAAAAAGTTGGAACTGGTCGGGGGCCGGCTTGCGACATTGCCGTAGATCCGATTGATGGCACATCGTTGACCGCAGCTGGTCGTCAAAACGCTGTTTCGGTGATTGCAGTGTCTGATCGTGGCACCATGTTGGATGCGTCTTCGGTTTATTACATGAACAAATTGGTTGCTGGCCCAGAAGGCGTTGGGGTGGTTGACATCCGTAAGCCGATTGCCGAAAACATTCGAGCCATCGCTAAGGCCAAAGGTAAGACCATCGATGAGGTAATTGTCGCTGTCCTAGATCGCCCGCGTCACGCTGGACTAATCGAGGAGATTCGAGCCACTGGCGCCGGCACTCGACTACTTTTGGATGGCGACGTTGCGGGCGGCATTCACGCAGCGAGGTATGGATCGCGCATCGACCTCTGTGTTGGAATCGGCGGTTCGCCTGAAGGGGTGGTCACGACCTGCGCCGTCAAAGGTCTTGGTGGAATCGTCCAGGGTATTTTGCACCCGACCAGCGAACAGGAGCGCGCTCGCGGGGAAGCAGCTGGTTTGAAGTTTGACCACGTCTACGAGATGGATGAATTGGTCGCTAGCGAAAATACATTCTTTGTGGCAACCGGAGTAACCGATGGTGGTCTTCTTGAGGGGGTTCGGAGAAAGGGGCCAATCGTCAAGACCCATTCGATCGTCATTCGCGCCAGAAGTGGCACTATTCGCGAGGTTTTTGCCGAGCATCAAGCAGATCGCTGGTACTAGATTTTTTCACTTTGTAAGTGATAATGTTAGTTTGTAATAACAAAGTATTTGGATGGAGTTGAAATGAGCCAATTCGATGTGATCACAATCGGTCGCGTTGGAATCGACGTCTACCCGCTACAAGTTGGCGTGGGTCTTGAAGACGTAACTTCATTCGGTAAATTTTTGGGTGGCAGTGCCACCAACGTAGCTGTGGCAGCAGCCAAGTATGGCCTGAAGTCCGCCGTGATCACCCGCACCGGAAACGACCCATTCGGTAAATTTATCCACACCGAGCTAGTTCGACTCGGAGTTAGCGATGAGTTCGTTTCAGGCGTGGCTGGGCTCAATACCCCGGTCGTTTTCTGCGAAATCTTTCCACCAGACGACTTCCCGATTTACTTTTACCGCGAACCAAAGGCACCAGACCTAGAGATTCAGGCTTCCGAGTTAGATCTTTCGGCAATCCGCGACGCCAAGATTTACTGGTCGACCGTAACCGGACTTTCGCAAGAGCCAAGCCGCTCGGCTCACTTTGCCGCTTGGGCAGCTCGCGGCCGCAAGTCGAACACCATTCTCGACCTCGACTACCGCACGATGTTCTGGAATTCACCCGCCGAGGCCACCGAACAGGTCACTCGAGCGCTCGAGCATGTAACCGTTGCCATTGGTAACAAGGAAGAGTGTGAAGTCGCCGTTGGTGAAACCGAGCCAATGCGCGCTGCTGACGCTCTCTTGGAACGTGGCGTCGAACTGGCGATTGTGAAGCAGGGGCCAAAGGGTGTGCTCGCCAAGACTCGTGACGAAACCATCGAAGTTCCTCCGTACTTCGTTGATGTTGTAAACGGACTTGGCGCCGGAGACAGCTTCGGTGGAGCAATTTGCTACGGCCTGCTTCAAGGCTGGGGTCTAGAGCAAATGCTGAAGTTCGCCAACGTGGCCGGTGCTCTAGTAGCCAGCCGCTTGGAGTGTTCAACCGCGATGCCAACTCGTGAAGAAGTAGAAGAAGTACTGAAGGGGCTATAAGAAGATGTCTTTAGATTTCGAAAGCTTGCGAGAAACTCGCGCTGCCAACCCGGAGGCAATTGCTCAGGCCTACAAGGCACGCAAACGCCGCGACATCATTCAGGGCGATGGCCGCCTGTTCATCGTTGCCGCCGACCACACCGCCCGCGGTGCACTAGGCGTCCGTGACGACGAAATGGCAATGGCAGATCGCTACGAACTGCTAAAGCGTCTGGCAATTGCTTTGTCTAACCCTGGAGTAGACGGAGTATTGGCAACTCCAGACATCCTTGACGACCTAGCGCTGCTTGGTTTACTCGACGGCAAGCTTGCAGTAGCCTCGATGAACCGCGTTGGCCTCAAGGGTGCCAAGTTCGAAATGGACGACCGCTTTGCCTCGCACAACTTCAAGGCCATTCAGCGCGAAGGCCTAGACATGGCCAAGACTCTGACTCGAATCAACTTCGAAGACGAAAACACCGCAAAGACCTTGGAATACACCGCGAACGCAATCAACGATGCGGTGGATGCCAAGACTCCGATTTTGGTTGAGCCGTTCATCTCCAAGTGGGTTGACGGCAAGATCGTAAACGACCTCTCGAC
>JALQVK010000137.1 GCA_023260375.1 Rhodoluna sp.
GTTGACGATTGGCCGCTTCCGCGTCCTCGATCGCCTGAGTTTCTGGGGTTAGTTTGCCGCGCTTAGCGAGGCGAGCCTGGCGGTCGTGCCAAGCCTTCGAGCCTTCGGTAGGCATGTTGCGGATGACAACGAACTGCTGGCCCATGGTCCAGAAGTTCGAAGCTAGCCAGTACCACATGACGCCGAGAGGGAAGCTAATTCCCGAAATCGCGAAGATAATTGGGAAAATCCAAAGCATGATCTTCTGAGTTTGCATGTACTGAGTGCTCTGCGCGCTGGCAGGGTTTTGGTTCTTAGCAATGATCTGGCGCTGAGTGATGAACTGCGTAGCGGTCATGACCACGATCATGACGCCGGCCATGATTTTCACTTCTAGAGTGGCGGTGGCACTAAGGAAGGTCTCGTGTAGCGGAGCTCCAAAGAAGGTCGCCTTAGCGAATGAATCGGCTAGAGCGGTGTCTAGCCAACCGCCAGAGATGAACTTGCCCTTTTGTGCATCCGATAGAACGAAGAAGAGGCTTGAGAAGATTGGCATCTGTACCAGCAATGGTAGGCAAGAGCTCAGCGGGTTTGAGCCGGTTCGCTTGTAGATTTCCATCTGCTCGGTTGCCATCTTCTGGCGTGATTCCTGATCGGTTTTACCCTTGTAGCGCTTCTGCAGTGCTACTAACTCTGGCTGAGCCAGAACCATGTTGCGCTGTCCCTTGATTTGTCTAACAAACAGCGGAATCAATGCGGCACGGATTACCAAGACCAGACCAATGATCGAAAGGACCCAGGTGAGGCCGTCGTCGCCCTTGAATCCAAGGAAGGTCCACAAGCTGTGGAAAGAAACTAGTAGGGCCTCAACAACCCACTTGATTGGCCATAAGAAATCCATTTACTTACTTTCTATCTAGGTAGTACAAATCCGTTGTGCAAAATCTTGAAGTGATTAGAGCCAGGTTTTACCGGATCTAAGCCACCCGCCGACCAAGGATTGCAGCGAAGGATTCTCCAAACCGTCAGTACCGAACCAGCAATAACACCGCGTTGCTGAATTTGACCGAGTCCGTATGCCGAACAGGTTGGGTGATACCTACAGACGTCTCCGTAAAGCGGGGAAATCACTTTTCGATATCCCAGCAGAAAGGCGACTACTGCGTTCCTGGGTATAAGCCAGATGAACTCGACTACTCGCGTAATCGTTTTCATTTGCTAAACGCTGCTTTCGCGTTGTCTAGCACTTCTTGATGAAGTCTATTCCACTCGAACTCTTTAGCTTCTGGCAGGGCCCTGATAACTAAATCGAATCCGGCTGGGTGGTTTATTAATAGTTCGCGACTGATTGAACGAAGACGGCGCTTGATAAGGTTCCTGCCTACAGCTCCCGAAACAGTTTTCCCGACTATAAAACCAAAGCGGGCATGAGTCTGTGACTCATCCCGCTTGAGGTAGATGACAGTTGCTTTGCCAGAGACTTTGATCCCGGTCTTCATGACCTGGCGAAATTGTTCGCCGGTTCTGATCCGGTTCTCGCGTGCGAGCACCGTCTATCTGGTGTTAGGCCGAAAGCTCGACGCGACCCTTGCGACGGCGTGCTGCCAAGATGGCGCGGCCGGCGCGAGTCTTCATGCGTAGACGGAAACCGTGGGTCTTTGCACGACGACGGTTGTTCGGCTGGAAGGTACGCTTTGACATTGGTGATCACTCCAAAATCTGTGTTCGAATCTTTGGGATAGTGTCGAAGTTTCGACTTTGATGTTGGTCCGGCCAGATTCGACGCCGAGCAACCTTTTAAACCTAAGGGTTCAAGGGGCATTTGGTCAAGTTTTTGGCCATCTTTTTTGAAAAACTTTCTCAAATACATGAATATTTTGAAATTCTTCGTAAGACACGCCGAAACGATTTGCAATTAGCGGTACTTAGTAATCAGAATAACTCAATGGATTTCTTCCTGTGGATAACTGTTTGAGCTTTCCACAGGGTTATGCACATAATTGTGCACAGGTTTCAAAATTGTGGATAACCTGTGCAAACGTAGTCAGGGAAAGGGGTGCGCGGTGGACGACCTAGTCAGAACCGAGACCCTTTGGCGCACCACCCGCGACATCCTGAAACACGATTCCAGAATTACTCCACAGATGCTCGGCTTTCTTGAACTCGCCGAGGCGCAGGGAATCATCAACGAAACTCTTTATCTTGAAGTTCCAAACGACCTGGCCAGATCCATGCTGGATCAGAGAATTCGTGGCTACATCGAAGAAGCGCTAAGACTCAACACCGAATCCGGCAGCACTTTACAGTTTCGTGTAACCACCAATCCGAACATTGAACCAACGTTTGCTGATCAGGGACCAATCGACATTTTCGTGGAACCTAGATCCGAAAATGCCAACTATTCCGGAGCTACCAACAACTTCGAGACCAGGCTCAACCCTAGATACACCTTCGACAGCTTCGTTCTCGGAGAGTCAAACTCATTTGCCCGCGCTGCAGCTTGGGCCGTAGCTAATGCCCCGGCGCAAGGTTATAACCCATTGTTCATCCACGGAAACTCGGGACTGGGAAAAACCCACCTTTTACACGCGATCGGTAATGAAGCCCTGAACCTCTACCCGGATTACAAAGTCCGCTATGTGTCTAGTGAAGAGTTCACCAACCACTACATCAACGCCATTGCAAATAACAAGGCACATGAGTTTCAGAATGAGTACCGCCAGGTTGACATTCTTCTTATCGACGACATTCAATTCCTTCAGGGTAAAGATCAAACCCAGGAGACCTTCTTCCACACTTTCGAGGACCTTTACCGGAACAACAAACAGGTTGTAATTTCGAGCGATGTGTCTCCAAAACAGTTGACCGGCTTCGAGGACCGGATGCGCTCTCGCTTCGAGATGGGCCTAATGCTGCAGGTTTCGGCTCCGGCTCTGGAGACACGAATCGCGATTCTACGTAAAAAGGCTGAGATTGAGAAGGTCCGCATGGCCGACGAAATCTTGGAATACATTGCGGAGCGCGTTTCCAGCAACGTTCGTGAATTAGAAGGAACTCTGATTCGAATTACAGCTTTTGCT
>JALQVK010000019.1 GCA_023260375.1 Rhodoluna sp.
CAGGCCGAGTTGGCGAACCTCGTGATATTGGTCGGCGACGAGAATTTGGATTTCTTCATGACTCAGGGTTTGGAACTGTTTAGAAACCTCGCGGGTTTGGGGAACCTTGAGCCCAAGGAACTTATCGCATTCACCGTATTCACCAGGCCCGGTCTTGAAGAACCAGCCGAGTTGATCAGCCTGGTACTGGTTCTCGAGTTCTTCGAGGGCCTGCTTGGCATCGGCGGCAGTTTGCATGGTTCTAAGTTTAAGGTCCGTTAAAACGCGAAACTCGGCATGCAACCGTCCGGATGACTACCGAGTTCTACTTTGCAAGACCCGAGCCCTGCACCTAATAAAAATAACACGCCTGGTTTAGGTATTTCTAGATGTGCATAAGTATTTTCGACTGGAAGACAATGCTTTACCTTTCTAAAATGATTGCCTTCATCGATGAGTCCAAAGCAAAGAAGTATCTTCTCGTTTTGAGCGTGTTGGAATCTCGAGACCTGACGAGTACTCGAAGATTTCTAGTCCGAACTCTTCTAGCCGGTCAGCGGTCAGTGCATTTCAGAGCAGAAACGGGCCAGATCGCTCTGGACCGCTTCTGCTTTGGTTTCGATTTACTCGAGGTTTCCAATCACAACCAGGCCGTCACCAGCAACAGGTGTGAAGACCGCGTTTTTGCTCGGGTTGAGTTCGACACCGGTCGAGCCGTCCTTGGTTGAATTTGCAGCGATGCGAATACCGATCGCGCTGTCGCCATGGGCTGCTGCCGCAGCCACAAGTTCACCGTAAGAAACAGATGTGCCCAACTTTGCGAAGTATTCGATTGGCTTCAGGTTGATTGATGCACCCTCGGCGTCGAATAGGTCCGCAAAGACCGGAGCTAAGTCAACATTTTCAGCGATCTGGGTCATGAGAAGAGCGGCAAGTTTGTCGCTGACAACTAGGTCGTCTACCGCAGCAACGCGAGCGATTTCAGCCTTGCTTGAGTCGATGATTTCAGCAACAAGACGAGTTGGTTCAACACCATTTCCGTCTTGCTCGAAGAGCTGGTTTAGCTGAAGCATGCTCAACATGGTCAGGGCATCGGCATCGGCAACGGTGACACCCTTGCGATAACCGAGAACCAGGATCTGGTCGTAACGTTTCGCGGCTGCGGCAACCGTCATGTCATTAATGTCACCCGAGGTGAAGGCGAAGGTGGTTTTCAGGTGCCCAAAGTTTAGGTCTTCGGTTTCCGATTTCTTCACAAAATCTTTCTTAGCGATGATGTGAACGCTTGAGCCTTTGACCATGAAGGGTGCTAGCTCACTCAGGATTGTGCGACCCATCGAGGACCAACCGATAACCAACATGTGTTCTGGTTTGCGGGCTGGGATTTTCGCAGCCGAAGGCTTTGCCTTTAGAACAAGATCGGTAGGTCCGGTGTAAACGACCTTGTCGTCGTCTTCGGCGACCGCAATCACCTTGTCGTCAACCTTAAGTTTGGTGCTGCTCTTAGGGTTGAGCGACACCGAACCGTCGGCGTGTGCCAAACCAATGACGCTGGCTTCGTTGAATGAAACTAAAGCGTCTTTGTAGGTCTTACCTGCCAGGGCAGGGACGTTCTGGAAGTAGATTTCATCGCCACCGAAGTCGAGTAGGTCGAGAATTACTGCTGCCAGACCCGGTTGGCGAGAAGCCTGTGCGGTCACACGAGCAATGATGTCGTGTGAACGAATAGGTATTACCTGGCCTTTGGTTGCGGTGGCCAATGACTGAGCCACGTTTTTGTCATCCACTTCAACAATCAGCTTTTGGGAAGGGTTGGTGCTCAAGGCCTTAACCGCGAATACGGTGTTTACCGCTCCGGCGTCCGAGCCAGAGGTTTCGTCCAAGATAATGATTGACTTCGATGAACCGAGGTTGGTGCGCTTCAATTCAGCAAGCGAGTTCAAGTCGCCCATGCGAGTCACAACGTCCAAGCGCTTTAGAGCACCGGCATTGTTCTTAATTTGCTGTTCCATCCATTCGCGGGTCTTGTTCGCAAAAATCACGACGGTTGGCTTTTTGCGCTGGTTTAGTCCGGCCTCTTCCAGTTCCTTCAGGATTGGGAAGATGCGGTTCGACCAACCCAAGATCAGGGTGTGGTTGTGAGCAATAATCGGCGAGCGACCTTTTTTGATTTCGGTCAGAGCCGAGGTGATCATTCCAACGATGAAACCGGTCACGGTACCGCCAGAAGCCACGCCCAATAGCCAGTAAAGAATTCCGATAATTCGCTCAGCCCAGCTTGGTTCACCGGCTTTACCAAGTACCGATGCAAACGAACTCCAGAAGGTTTCGAAAGTCATTGGGCCCAGTGGTGCTGTGTCCTTGGTTAGCAGGAACGGCAACAGGAACAGGGTGTACTTGATTAGGACAATCAGCGAGGAGATGATCGCGATGGCAATGAGCATGTAGAGGGCAAATACGCCGCTCTTGCCGAACGAGTTATCAATCGCATAGCGAATGCGCTTACCAAGTGAGACCTTTGGGTTGGTTGGTGCCGAAGGTTCCCCTTGAGCACCCTGACCGTAAGAACGTGGTTCGTTGTTTGACATAGCCAAAAGTCTAGTTAGAGATTTGCGGTTTCCAACTTTAGAGATTCTCGATCTTCGCTCAGGTCAACTTTTACAGTTTCTCCGTCGTGAATTCCGCCAGAAAGAACCAGATTGGCAAGCTGATCATCGATTTGCTGTTGCATTAGTCGACGAAGCGGGCGGGCACCATAAATCGGATCCCAACCGCGGTCGGCAAGCCACGACCTAGCAGCCGGGGTCACCGCCAACTGGATTCGCTTGCTCTCCAAACGCTGAAGTAATCGGTCAATGTTGATTTCCACAATCTGACCAAGTTCTTCACGGCTTAGCGCACTGAACACCACGATGTCATCGAGGCGGTTTAGGAATTCTGGTTTGAAGTGGCTTCGCACAATTTCCATGACACCTAGACGTTTTTGCTCTTCAGTCAGTTCCGGATCGATTAGGAACTGAGAACCGAGGTTTGAGGTGAGAATCAAGATCACGTTTCGGAAGTCAACGGTTCTACCTTGACCGTCGGTTAGGCGACCGTCGTCGAGTACCTGAAGCAGCACGTCAAACACTTCTGGGTGAGCCTTTTCAACTTCATCGAGGAGGACTACCGAGTATGGTCGGCGGCGAACCGCTTCGGTTAGCTGACCGCCCTCTTCGTAACCGATGTAGCCCGGAGGGGCTCCGAGCAAACGGGAGACCGAGTGCTTCTCGCCATATTCGCTCATATCGATGCGAACCATTGCCTTGTCATCGTTGAATAAGAAGTCGGCAAGACTCTTGGCCAGCTCGGTCTTTCCTACGCCGGTTGGGCCAAGGAACAAGAAAGAGCCAGTCGGACG
>JALQVK010000111.1 GCA_023260375.1 Rhodoluna sp.
TTCCGAATTCAGAGAATTTCGACATGACTGCTCACCCGCCTCTCCATTATTTGCCGCTGCTTTGCGTTCGGCGATTGTTTGCCGTTTTGCAGCTTCGCCAGATGATTTTTTGTTTCGGACGATCGTTTCATCGACTTTTCGGAAAGAACCGCGACCTACATACCGCTCGCCCTTAGCGTCGGAGATTTCAAAGCCAGACCAGGAATTTCCCGACGAGAAGAATTTAAGGTTGGCGAAAAGCGCCAACAAAGGCACGGTAAACAAAGTCACGACTACTAGGTCGATGATCGTGGTTAGGCCTAGTGTGAAAGCGAATCCACGTACGTTACCTACCGTTAGGAAGTAAAGCGTTCCCGCTGCCAAGAGGCTAACGACGTCGGACACCAAAATGGTGCGCCAGGCTCTCTTCCAACCAGAAGAAACGGCGACCGAAAGTGGACGTCCCTCACGAAGTTCATCTCGAACTCGTTCGAAGTAAACAATGAAGGAGTCTGCTGTAATACCGATTGCAACGATTAGACCGGCAACACCAGCGAGGGAAAGGCGATAATCCATGCGCCACGAGAGCAGCGTAATCGCTAAATACGTAAGACCTGCCGCAACCGCCAGCGAACCGATGGTGATTGATGCTAGAGCCCGGTATTGGAATAGCGAATAGATAAGAACTAGCAACATACCAATTGCGCCGGCAATCAAACCATTTTGGAGCTGCTGTGTTCCCAGTGTGGCTGAGATGTTCTCTTGGCTTTGAACCTGAAAACCAATCGGCAAAGAACCATACTTGAGCTGGTTTGCAAGTGCCGTTGCCGAGTCGGAAGTAAATCCACCCGTGATTTGTGCTGTGCCAGTGGTAATTACCGCCTGAATAGCCGGTGCGGTCACGATGTAGCCATCGATCGTCACAGCAAATTGGTTTCTAGGCGCGGTCAGAGGAAACAAGCGAGTGGTTACTTTACCGAACGCTGCCTTACCCTCGCTGTTGAAAGTGAGGTCAACTGCGTACTGGCCGGTAGACGAACCCTGACTGGTAGTCATAGCCGAAGAAACAGCCTTGGAAATCTGGGTACCGTCGAGTTCCACTGGTCCGAGAATGAATTTAGCTGTCCGATTGCGGTCACAGGTAACCAGAGGCTTGGTTGGGTCATCTACCTGACCTGGAGCGCGGAACTGCTTCGAGCAATCAAGTGCCTCATATTGAGCTTGGAGCTCAGCGCTAACCCAGTTCAAATCGCTGTTATCGGTTGGAGCACCAGAACTGGTTGCGATAGGTGTTGAAGGCGGAAGGGTAGCCGTTGGTTTTGGGTTTTCCTTTGTGGCAGCTGGAGTTACTAGCGCCGAGACTCCGGCTCCAGTTACCAAGACCGGTCGGAATTCAAGCTTTGCGCTCGCCTTGATCAACTCAAGCGTGCTGTCTGAAGGCTTACCAGGAATGCTGACCACAATTGCTGCCTCAGCACCCTCACCCTGGGTGACAATTTGAGCCTCAGAAACACCCGTTGAGTCAATTCGCTGGCGAATAATGTCTACCGCTTGAGCAAGCTGTTGAGCCGATGCGACGCCACCATTGTTAATTGAGGGCTTCAAAATAACTTGAGTGCCACCCTGGAGATCAAGCGCCAACTGTGGCACAAAGGTTGCGCCAGGAGTTTTAGTGAGCGTGGCTCCGGTAATCAAACCTGCGAACGCAATAAAAATTACTAAAAGCCAAGCCAGACGTTTACGTGCTGATTGGTTAGAGGACGAACGAGCCATTTTGGGACCTACTTCTTTGCAACAGGCTTTTTTGCTGCCGGCTTAGCAGCCTTTGCTGGAGCCGCCTTGGCAATTGGGGCCTCGACAACGCGAGCAATTGCACGCTTGTCTACTTCGATTAGGGTCGAATCTGCCGACTTAATGACCGCGCGTGAATCCCCAAGGCTCACCACGACGCCATAGATACCACTGGTCAACATAATGTTCGCACCGACAGCAATACGGGATGTAAGTTCAGCAGCCTGAGCCTTGCGCTTGCGACCGTTGTAGTACATGAAGCCACCCAACAGGACGACCATTCCGATCAATAGAAAGTCATTCGGACCCATAAAATTGCCTCTGCCTTACGTAAAAAATGCGCCTATCAGCGCCTAATCAAATTATAGGTCAAGCAACGTCGGGGCGCCGCTCGAACCGGCATCTTTCCCTAGGTGTCGGTATGCAGCCACAGTGGCCTCACGCCCTCTGGGCGTGCGCACAATCATTCCGGTTCTAACCAGATAAGGCTCGACTACAGCCTCGATGGTTTCGGCTTCTTCGCCGAGAGCCACAGCAAGAGTCGAAAGCCCAACCGGCTTGTGTGCATAGCGACCGGTGAGAAGGTCTAAGAACTGTATGTCGATCCGGTCTAACCCGAGTTCATCGACTTCAAAAATTGAGAGTGATTCTCGGGCGATGTCAACGTCGACTACATCGTGGTTATGAACCAGTGCATAGTCGCGTACACGTCGGAGTAGTCGATTTGCAATGCGGGGAGTTCCTCGAGAACGGCGAGCAATCTCGCCTAGCGCCTGCTCGTCGTGTTTGACCCCGAGGTGCACCGCGCTGCGTCTAACCACTTCGTGAAGCTCGTTGGCATCATAAAACTCAAGATGCCCGGTAAACCCGAATCGATCGCGAAGCGGAGTTGGCAACATTCCCGAACGGGTGGTAGCTCCGATGAGAGTGAATGGGGCGAGTTCGAGCGGAATCGAGTTGGCACCAACCCCCTTACCAACCATGACATCAACTCGATAGTCCTCCATGGCAAGATAAAGCATTTCCTCCGCGGCTCGAGACATGCGGTGAATTTCATCGATGAACAGGATCTCCCCTGGAACCAGCGAACTAAGAATTGCAGCTAAATCGCCAGCGTGCTGAATAGTGGGTCCAGAAGTTAAGCGAATGGGATGACCCGTTTCATTTGAAACTATTAGAGCCAGAGTGGTCTTACCTAAACCTGGAGGGCCAACCAACAAGATGTGATCGGAATTGGTTCCGCGAAGTTTTGCGGACTCTAGTACAAGTTCAAGTTGCTTTCGTACAGTCTGTTGGCCCACAAATTCGCTTAGATTGGCGGGCCTGACCGCAGCTTCAAAAGCGAGTTCGTTGTCGCTTGGTTCGGGAGTTAATAGGGATTCATTCATTTAGCGGACCAAATTTTGAAGTGCCGCGCGAAGAACTTGTTCGTTAGTGGCATTCGGATTATCTTTACGTGCATTACGGACAGCCTCCTCTGCAACCTTAGATTGATAGCCAAGGCCCACCAACGCAGAAACAATATCTGAGTCGTCTGTATTCTTAGCCGACATACCACCCCCGACTAACTTTCCGGAGAGGGTCACAATCAGCAACTTGGCTGTTTTAGGGCCGATGCCACTAACCGACTTAAATGCAGCATCATTTTCAGAGGTAACAGCTTCGCGCAAGGCGTCAACACCGAGTTGATGAATGATTGATAGCGCCGACTTCGGACCAACACCGGTAACTGAGCGCAAGAGGTCGAAAGTTGAGAGTTCCTCTTGAGAGGAGAATCCATAGATCGTGAAGGCATCTTCACGAACAATGAAGGCGGTAAATAGTGAAAGTTCCTGCCCAGCGGAAAGGTTCATTGCCACCTGCGGGGTGATTTGAACTAAGTAGCCCACACCAGCGACGTCTAGAACCACCGAATTTAGGGTGGAACTTTGAACGGTACCGCGTAATGATGCAATCACCTGTAAATGCTAACTAGCCCTTGGGCTTTCGAGCGGCAACTCGCTCTGCTGCCAGCCACGCTTCCTGAGCTGATGTGCGCGACTTTGACGCAGACTTTGTGGTTGGCGCACACCGCCAGGCATTACAGATGGCTATTGCAACAGCATCGGCTGAGTCTGCTGGCTTAGGAATCTCAGCTAGTCCAAGAATCTTGGAAACCGCTAAACCAATCTGAGCCTTTTGCGCGCGCCCAGAGCCGGTCACAGCGGCCTTGACCTCACTCGGCGTGTGCATTTGAATGGCGATTTTGTGCTTTTTTGCAAGGTACATGACCACACCAGAAATTTGTGCGACACCCATAACCGATTTGAGGTTGGCTTGAGAAAAGACACGCTCAATCGCAATTACTGATGGCTTGTGCTTGAGAATCAGGGCTTCTACCCCATCAGCGATTGAAACCAATCTCTCAGAGAGTTCCATGCTGGCTGGGGTTTTCAGAGTATCAACGTGAACCAGCGAAACCTTGCGAGCGACACCAGCATCGATTACGGCAACACCGCACCTAGTGAGACCTGGGTCGACCCCAAGAATCACTCTTGACATTAGTCCTGCTCGATCTCGGCAAGAACTTCTGGTGACATGTCGAAGTTCGAATAGATGTTCTGCACGTCGTCGAGGTCTTCAAGTGCGTCAATAAGCGCAATCACCTTGCGAGCGGTTGGTGCATCAACCTGGACATGCATGGACGGAACGAACTCAACGTCGGCCGCTTCGTAGTCAATGTTGGCAGCCTGAAGCGCGGTACGAACCGCAACCATGTCGGAAGGATCGGTTGTTAGAACTAGCACCTCACCGCGGTCTTCAACATCTTCAATGCCCGCTTCGAGAGCAGCTGCCAGAACAGCGTCTTCGGTAACAGCATCAGACTTGTTTACAGTTACCACGCCTTTACGGCTGAACATGAAGTTCACCGAACCGATGTCTGCCATGGTTCCACCATTGCGAGAAACACCAAGACGAACCTCGGCAGCTGCACGGTTCTTGTTGTCGGTTAGACATTCGATCAGAATGGCGATACCGTTCGGGCCGTAAGCCTCGTACATGATGGTGGTGTACTCGACCGCGTCGGCGCCAACACCCGAACCACGTTTGATAGCGCGTTCAATGTTGTCGTTAGGAAGCGAAGACTTTCGACCTTTTTGGATTGCATCGTAAAGAGTTGGGTTACCTTCGATGTCTGGACCACCGAGACGCGCAGCTACTTCAATATTTTTGATCAGCTTGGCGAAAAGCTTGGCACGACGGCCATCGATAACAGCTTTTTTGTGTTTGGTTGTAGCCCATTTGGAGTGGCCGGACATGATTCTCCCGAAGATGCTTTTGGTTTATTAGAAGTCTAATTGTTTAGGCGCAAACAAGTGCGTCATAGAAGTACCTGTGAATTCGATCTTCGCCAGTCACTTCTGGATGAAAACTAATTCCCAACCGATTGCCCTGAACCACACCGACCACTCGCCCATCCTCAAGACTGGCGACAACCGAGGCGGCTGGCCCAACCTCAGTAATCAGCGGTGCTCGAATGAAGGCAGCGTGGACATGTTCGGCAATCCCTTGGAACGGTAAATCGACTTCGAAGGAATCAAGTTGGTTACCAAAGGCATTTCTCTGAACCACAACATCGAGTCCACCAAAAGTCTCTTGACCAACTATGCCGTCAGTGATTTGATCGGCCAACATAATTAGTCCAGCACAGGTACCAAAAACCGGAAGGCCGCCTTGAATAGCGTCGACGATTGGGTTGAACAAATCAAAGATTCGAGCCAATTTACCGATAGTTGTTGATTCACCACCTGGGAGAACCAAACCCGAGACGGAATCCAGCTCTGCTCTGCGCTTCACAGCAATGGCAGGAATACCGAGCCGCTCGAAGACCTGCAGGTGCTCACGAAAGTCACCCTGCAGGCTCAAAACGCCTACAGGATTAGTCATTACCAGCCGCGTTCAGCCAAACGGTGTGGAGCAGGTAGGTCAGAAACGTTGATGCCAACCATTGCCTCACCAAGTCCACGGCTAACCTCAGCCAAGACAGCTGGGTCGTTGTAGAAAGTGGTTGCCTTCACGATTGCTTTAGCGCGGGCAACTGGGTCGCCCGACTTGAAGATTCCAGAGCCGACAAAGACACCGTTGGCATCAAGCTGCATCATCAAAGCTGCATCGGCTGGAGTAGCAACTCCACCAGCAACAAACATAACTACAGGCAGCTTGCCGGTGCGCGCAATTTCGTGAACCAACTGGTAAGGGGCTTGAAGTTCTTTTGCAGCAACGTAAAGTTCGTCATCACTCTTGGCGGCAAGTGCTCGGATTTCTCCAGAGATTGTACGAATGTGCTTCATGGCTTCAGAGACGTCTCCGGTACCGGCTTCACCCTTTGAACGGATCATGGCAGCACCTTCTGTGATGCGACGAAGAGCCTCACCCAGGTTGGTGGCTCCACACACAAATGGAACGTTGAACTTCCACTTGTCGATGTGGTTTACGTAGTCAGCTGGGCTTAGCACCTCTGACTCGTCAATGTAGTCAACACCAAGTGACTCAAGAATCTGGGCTTCGACGAAGTGGCCGATACGGGCTTTAGCCATAACCGGAATAGAAACGGCATCGATAATTTGATCAATCATGTCTGGGTCGCTCATGCGAGATACGCCACCCTGGGCGCGAATGTCCGCTGGGACGCGTTCGAGAGCCATCACGGCTACGGCGCCAGCGTCTTCAGCGATCTTTGCTTGCTCAACATTGATGACGTCCATGATGACGCCGCCCTTTAGCATCTCGGCAAGGCCGCGTTTTACTAGTTGGGTTCCTACTTCTGGCTTAGAAAATTCGCTCATAGTTACTAAGTCTAAACCGCTCAACGCAGCCCTTGCGAATTGTTACAGCCGAACTAGACCCAAGCAGCCGAAATTTCGTCTCTGACCTGACTCAATAGCTTGGGAAGCGCCTTAGTTTCAGCGATTATTGGGAAGAAATTGGCATCGTTACGCCATCTTGGAACAATGTGCTGGTGAAGGTGTCCGGCAATGCCAGCTCCAGCGACTTCTCCCTGATTCATTCCGATATTGAATCCGTGCGCCTTTGAAACTGTCGACAGAACCTTCATGGCTTGTTGGGTTAGTTCACCAATTTCCAAAACTTCCTCTGGAGTTGCCTGATCGTAGGTTGGAATGTGGCGATACGGGCAAACCAGCAAGTGTCCTGAATTGTATGGATAAAGATTTAGCAGAACGTATGCCGTCTTACCGCGATGAACAATGAGTGCTTCTTCATCGGCAAGGCTTGGACCAATACAGAACGGGCACTTTTCTTCTGAAGGTTGTTGACCGTGCTGAATGTAAACAAGTCGATGAGGCGTCCATAGGCGTTGGAACGAATCAGGAGCACCGGCAAAATCGGCTGCGCTCTCAATTCGTTCTTCGGTCATTAGACCTGTTCCTTATTTTCAATTGCCTCGACAATGCGCTTGATTGCATCTTCTACCGGAATACCGTTTTCCTGGCTTCCGTCGCGGAATCGGAAGGAAACAGCTCGGTTTGAGCGGTCTTCCTCACCGGCGATAAGCATGAATGGAACGCGATCCTTGGTGTGGTTGCGAATCTTCTTCTGCATGCGGTCGTCAGAGTCGTCCACCTGAACGCGAACGCCCTTACTGCGAAGTTCCAATGCAATTTCGTGAAGATAGTCGCTGTATTCATCCGCAATTGGAATACCAACCACCTGAAGCGGCGCCAACCATGGCGGGAAGTGACCTGCATAGTGCTCAGTTAGCACGCCGAAGAAACGCTCAATCGAACCAAACAGTGCGCGGTGAATCATTACCGGACGCTTCAATGAACCATCGGCAGCCGCGTATTCAAGGTCGAAGCGTTCGGGAAGGTTGAAGTCGAGCTGAATGGTCGACAT
>JALQVK010000112.1 GCA_023260375.1 Rhodoluna sp.
TCTAGGTTGGCTTTGCTCACGTCTCAAGTCTACTCTCGGCAGACTGAGCCTGGTTCGGGACTATTTGTCTGAGTAGATGTAGTCGGACTTGCCGCTTTTACGCAAGCGAATAGCTCGGACTACAGCGGTTCCGCCAAGACCTAGGGCGGCCAAACCGAGCATACCCATTCCGATGTATGCGGTGTCCATGAACTGATCGGCAGGAGTTCGCATGCCTGCAGGTACTCGGCGGATGTCTACTGCCCGAGCTTCTTCAGGGTTTACTCCCCCAAGCGAATCGGTGGCTGGGTCGCCTCCGGCGCCGACCACCATGAAGTCCTGCTGACCGGTTACTGGGTCGATGCTCGAAGTGGTGGCCGAACCATCTCCGGTTGGGTCAGGGTTCGGAGTTGCGGTGGCGTCTGGTGCCGGAGTTACCGGTGGGTTCTGACCGCGGTCGTGGTGAGGTTTCTTGTGACCTGGCACTACAAAAACTGGAGGGATTGAACCGTGGTGGTCGTCGTCCTTGTCTTGATCGCCATCGGTTGAGCTGTCTTCGGTATCTTCAGTGTGGAAGGTAGTTCCACCGATGGTTTTTACGGAAACAGTTGGAGCGGCCGATGCTGCTAGCGGAGCGCCGACTAGGGTGAGTGCAACGAGGACTGCAACAACGGTTGCTTTCTTTTCCATCATTCGAAACTCCTCCAAACGCCTAGACTCAAATTTGCTCTACTCAACTAATTTAGGTTGAACTTGGGGCATAAAACAGGGCAATAGCGTGGTTCACAGCAAAGACTCAGAGAAGGGACAACCATGACGCGTGTGGTTAGTTTGCCTCTGCCGGAGGCACTTGGACGTGACCTTCTCGAACTTTTGCCCGTTGAATCATCCGCCTTTGTTCGTGGTGGGCAAGGGCTGGTTGGTTGGGGCGAGGCCAAACGTTTGGTTGCCACGGGACCGAACCGAATCTCACAACTTTCCGCAGCTTGGCGCAGGTATGTAACCGAACTAGAAATTGTCGATCCGGTAGCGCTTCCAGGGTCTGGACCGGTGGCTTTTGGCACCATTGCATTCGCCGATGACTCCGAGGCCGAAAGTGTCTTGATTATGCCTCGAGTGGTAATCGGACGACGCGACGACCGATTCTGGATTACCTCGGTCGAAGATGCGAAACTGCCAGCAGCAACCGTCTGGACCAAAAATTCTCCAATAACTTTGAGCGCAGGTTCTCTTGGCCGCGAGGCCTTTAGTGAATTGGTTGATAGTGCGGTAAAACTTATCCGAGAAGACAACCTGGAGAAGGTTGTTTTAGCTCGAGACCTGATTGGCACGATTCCAAAAGATTTTGATTTGCGAACTGCTCTGGGTCGCCTGGCGTCTCGATACCCCAGCTGCTGGATTTATTCGGTCGACGGCATGTTTGGCGCATCGCCAGAGTTGCTGGTTCGTGTTTCTCACTCGCAGGTTTCGGCTCGAGTTTTGGCCGGTACGGCAGCTCGAGGAACCGACCCTAACGTTGATCAGGCAATCGCTAAGGCTTTGGCCGAATCGCACAAAAACGTCTCGGAGCATGCCTTCGCAGTCAAATCTCTGGTTTCCGCTCTCGAACCGTTCTGTGAACACGTTGACGCCGATACCGAACCGTTCAGCCTGGCCCTGCCGAACCTCTGGCACCTCGCCAGCGATGTTCACGGTGTGCTGAAAGACGACTCTTCCGTTCTCGATTTGGCAAGTGCCCTCCACCCGACCGCTGCGGTTGCTGGAACCCCCCGCGAGATTGCTCAAAAGCTCATTTCCGATTTGGAACCCTTTGACCGCGGACGTTACGCAGGCCCGGTTGGTTGGATTGGTGCCGATGGCGACGGTGAGTGGGTCATTGCCCTGCGCGGTGCCCAACTTCATGGAGACAAAATCACCGCCTATGCTGGCTGTGGAATTGTTGCCGAGTCCGATGGTGAATCGGAACTAATTGAAACCGACCTAAAGTTTCAGCCGATTATTGGCGCTCTAAGCTAACTTCACTTCGATTAGTACTCGACCGGGCTGGCGCAGGGCAGCCTCTAACTCGACTTCGGTGTGAACTGGAATGTGCAGCCAACCGTAGGCCACAGCCAGCGTTGCCAGATTCACTTCCTGCGGTGTGCGGAATAGGCGGTTGAAACTCTGCTCGCTCAAAGTCTTGGCGGGTTCAAGTTTTTCGAAAATGCTCCCGCCGCGGTCGTTCACCACTACCAATTGCAGGTCGATGATTCCGTCTAGTGGATCAATCACCAAGGAACTCGCGTCGTGTAGAAGAGTTAGGTCACCCAATAGTGCTCGAGTTTGCTCGCGGGTTGACAGTGCGATTCCGGTTGCCGTGGCCACGGTGCCGTCAATGCCGGCTAAACCACGGTTGGCGAAGACGTTGATGTTCTTCGCAGGAGCCCAGAGTTCTGCCTCGCGAATCATTCTCGATGCGCCAAGCAACAGGTTGTCGCCCGGTTCGGTGGCTGCCCAAACCTGTTCAACGATTTCTCGTCTCGATAGCGTTTCCGAAACCGGAGTTGAGAGCCTCAGCTTTTGATCGGCTACTCGCCACGCCTCTAGCCACTCCCCGTCGACGTCGACGTCGAAAGTTACGTCGTCTACAAACATGGACGCGCGGCGAGATACATCGAACAAACCCATCGCCCGATTTCTGACCACAACGACCTCGACGTTTTCATTGAAGAAAAGGCGAATCACACTTCTGGTGAGAGTTGGCTTTCCGAAGACGATTACTCGCCCGATACGCTCTGCTAATTCTTTGTTATCGGTTAGCAGTTGCGAATAGCTGAGTACCGCGTTATCGCCGAAGCGAGCGCTTGAAGATGGTTCAGCAAAAATCGGCAACCCATATGCTTCGGCTAACTCAACTGCGCCTTCATTGGAACCGGCGCCGGCAACCACCACGGTTGGAATTGATCCGTCCAAGATGGCGAACTCGAGTTCGGTTTCGGTTTCATCCCCGGCCGGAACTTCAACCTCTAGTTCAGCGGCATTTGGGGAGTCTGCGGAAAGTGGTTCGCGGAAGGCCAGGTTCATTTGAACCGGACCCGGGCGTGAGCCTCCGAGTCCCAAACTTGCTCGAATCGCGGTAGAAACCAAATTCGGAACGCCGTCTACGCCGTCGTCTTCATCGGTTGGCGCCTCAACGTCGAACACGACGCGAACGGCATCGTCGAAAATACCGACCTGCTTGGTGGTTTGGTTGGCACCAACATCGCGAAGCTCATGTGGTCGGTCGGCGGTAAGCAAAATCATTGGAACACCGGAATGGTGAGCTTCGAGCACCGCCGGGTGAAGGTTCGCAACCGCAGTGCCCGAGGTTGTAATTACGAGTGCTGGCTTGCCGGTGGCAAGCCCAACTCCAAGAGCCGAAAATGCCATTGAGCGCTCATCTAAACGCACGAAGAGGTCAACCTTGTCGGCGTCGGCGAGTTGACCGGCGGCAATGGCTAGCGACTGGGAGCGAGCGCCGGGAGCCAGAAAGATTTGGTCGATGCCAGCACCTGCGAAGGCGGCCAGAAGGTGAGAAGCGAAAGACTGTGCTGGTGAACTACTCATCTTTTTTATCGTCTTCGTCTTTTAGCTTCTCGGCAAGGCGTCGAAGGAACTCGGGGTCGTCGTCTGGTGCGATTTGAGTGGTCTGTGGCTTGGAGAGTGGTCGTCCGATGGTTAGGTAAAGCAATGCACCAATAATCGGGGCCACAATGATAATCACGAGCCAAAGTGGTTTCCGTAAAACCCTGACCTCACTAGCCTTGGCGCTAATGGCAAACACCGTGGTGAAAACCGTTAGAACGACCCAGGCAACCAGGGACAGGATTACGAAACGCATAACACCAGCCTATTGGCATGCCTAGACTTAAAACTATGAAGAATCCCCTGCTCGTTTATACGCTCGCTCGACTTGGGGTTTTTGCCGCGATTCTGACCATTTTGTTGCTGTTGCATATGGCACCGATCGTTGCGGTAGTGATTGCAACAATGCTCAGCTTTTCGTTCTCACTGATCTTCCTGCGCAAGCAGCGCGAAGCTTCGAGCGCAAAACTTTACGAAACCATCAACAAGCCAAAAAAGTCGGTCGACGAAAAAGCCGAAGACTAAACCAGCTTCCAAAGACCAATCGCAACCAAAATCGCGTAGAGCAGCGCTGCGTTGCTGGTTAGTTTCAAAGCCAAAATGTTTTCCTTTGGAGTGCGCGCGGTAAGCACGATTAGAGTTAGCGGCAGCAACAACAAGACCAGAGCCATAGGGAATACAAAGGCTGGCACCAGGTTTATTTTCAGGTAAGTCCAACCGATTGCCAGTGGCGCCCAAATCATCACCAGATAGATGACTTTGGCGGCCTTTTTCCCAACTCTGACCGCGAGAGTCTTCTTGCCAACCGGGGCATCGGTTTCGATGTCACGAATGTTATTAATCATTAGTACTGCCGAAGCATAGAGACCAAGGCCGATTGCCACCGGAAGCACCAGCATCCAGGTTTCCGGAATTACAAAAAGTGCTGGCGCCTGAACGTAAACCGTTCCAACCACGGACACCAAACCAAAGAAAATAAATACAACCACTTCACCGAGTCCGGCATAACCGTAAGGTTTTTTACCACCGGTATAGAACCAAGCTGCCAGGACGGCAACTACACCGACCGCGAGCAACCACCACTGGCTGGTTAGCAAAATAAGGACGAAGCCAGACAGGGCTCCTAACCCTAGGAAACCGAAAGCGACCAACTTCACCGTGCGTGGCTTGAACGAGCCAGAAGCGGTTAGGCGCAGTGGGCCAACCCGGTTAGAGTCGGTGCCGCGAATTCCGTCGGAGTAATCGTTGGCATAGTTCACGCCAATTTGTAAAAACAGTGCCACAGCAAGGGCTAGCAAGGTCTTAGTGAGATCAAAAGCTTGCATCGCGAAAGCTGCGCCAGATGCCGCGATGATTGGTGCAACCGCTAGCGGAAGGGTGCGCAGTCTGGCACCTTCTACCCAAAGTGAAAAATCTGTTTGCTGTTTTTTAGCCAAGGGAGTCTCCAAAGTTATTCGCTTGCAGGGTAAGAAATTGCAGATCTGGTTTGCCATTAGGCAGGGTCGGAATTTTGTCGATCTTTTTCCAATGACCCGACTTGGCAACGATACCTAAAGCCAGTGCGGCTCGGGAGGTATCTAGTTGCCAGTCGGAATTTTGGGTGTAAAAACAAACGAAGGCTTCGCCGAACTCAGGATGTTTGGTGGCGACGGCAACAGCATCGACGACTGAAGCCTGCGACTGCGTCCAGGTTTCCACCATTTCGAGTGAAAGCTTGTGACCGCCGGAATTGATGACGCGGTCAATGCGACCCTTGACCACCAATTTCCCCTCGACGAATTCGCCAAGATCATTTGTGATGTGTTCGTCGATTTTGATGCGACCGTCGTTTAGAACACTTACGTGATAGCCGTCCAGCGGCACCCCGTCGTAGACGATGCCACCGCAGGTTTCGGCCGAGCCGTAGGTGAGCACGATGTTCACGCCCTGTGAGCGCAAGTTATCCACAGTCTTGAGTTTGGCCGCTTGACCGCCAACCAAGATTGCAGTAAAACGCTTCAGGGTTTGAAGTAACCCAGGCACGGTTTTCAGTTCGGAAGCTAAACGTTCCAATTGTGCTGGCACGAGAGAGGTGTAACGGCGTTCGGCAGTCATGAAGCTGGCGGTTCGGTGGAAACCTTCGGCAGTAAATGGCACGTTGGTGTTGAGCACCACCGGTTGCGAATCGGCGAGAAGGGAACGAACCAAAACCATGGCACCGGCAACATAGGTAATTGGCAAAGCAAGCAGCCACTGACCGTGACCACCCAGACGCGTAGCAGAAGCCATGGCTGCTTTGTTGAGAGCCTGCGAAGTAAGCACGATTTCTTTCGGAGTTCCGGTTGAACCAGAAGACTCAACAATCAAATTGCGCTTGCCATCGAGAACATCCCCGAGAGCGAGCAAAGCAGAAACCGCGTCAAACGAGAGATCTAGTTTTAGCGGTTCCATGGAATTAGAAGTGCCAGGGAAAAGCCGACCAGTCTGGCTGGCGTCGCTGTAAAAATGCATCGCGGCCCTCGACCGCTTCGTCGGTTCCATAGGCGAGGCGGGTGGCTTCGCCTGCGAAAATCTGCTGCCCGACCAGTCCGTCGTCGACTGCATTGAAGGCATACTTCAACATGCGGATCGACTGCGGGCTCTGAGCGAGGATTCGCTCGGCCCAAGCGATACCGGTCTTCTCAAGTTCGGCATGATCTACAACCGCGTTGATGACACCCATTTCGTAGGCACGTTGAGCGTTGTATTCATCGGCTAGGAAGAAGATTTCGCGGGCAAACTTTTGACCGACCTGACGAGCCAGATAAGCGCTGCCATAACCAGCATCAAACGAGCCAACCGTGGCATCGGTCTGCTTGAACATGGCGTGCTCGCGCGAAGCGATGCTGAGATCGGCAATGACGTTTAGCGAGTGACCGCCGCCGGCTGCCCAGCCAGGCACCAGGGCAATTACCACCTTTGGCATGAAACGAATTAGGCGCTGAACCTCAAGAATGTGAAGGCGCCCGCTGGAAGCCTTGCCATCCTGATACTCGTAGCCGTCTTTGCCTCGGACGCGCTGGTCTCCGCCAGAACAAAATGCCCAACCGCCGTCCTTTGGTGAAGGGCCGTTTCCAGTTAGTAAGACAACACCAACCTGAGAATCCTCGGCAGCGTGAAGCAGTACTCGGTTCAGTTCATCGACGGTCTGTGGTCGGAAGGCGTTACGAACCTCTGGGCGGTTGAAGGCAACGCGAACCACTCCAAGCGAAACGTGGCGATGGTAAGTAATGTCGGTTAGTGCATCGAAGCCGTCGACGTCTTTCCAAGCGGATGCGTCGAAGATTTCGGAAACCTGATTTGCCATGCTTCTAGACTAACAATGTGACCGTAACCCCGACCCTGTCAGAATTACTCGCCAGCGCGCGAGTGGTTAGTTTGCCAATGCGCACCAAGTTTCGCGGGTTGATGCATCGCGAGGCACTGCTGTTTGAAGGTGAAAACGGTTGGGCTGAATGGTCGCCATTTTTGGAATACGAAGATGATGAAGCGCGCATCTGGTTGCAGGCCGCAATTGATCAGGGCTTTGGGCCGAAGCGTGAGGTTGGCGAGGTCAAACTAAACGCAACCCTTCCAGCTGTCAACGGCGAACAAATCGCACAGGTTCTGGCAATGTTCCCAGGGATGGACACCATCAAAATCAAGGTTGCCGAAAAAGGCCAAACCATCGAGCAAGACCTAGACCGAATCACCACGGTGCGAATTCTGAAACCGGAAGCAAAGCTTCGCCTGGATGCCAACGGAGGCTACAGCGTGGAGCAGGCACTCCGAGTTGCCGAAGAAGTTGGTGAACTCGATTACTTCGAACAGCCCTGCGCCACCATCGGTGAGCTTGCCGAGTTACGAGCACGCCTGCACGGAGCAACCAGAATTGCAGCCGACGAATCGGTTCGTAAGGTCGAAGATCCGATGGCGGTCGTTTATGCCGGCGCTGCCGACGTCCTAGTTTTGAAAGCGCAGCCGCTTGGCGGAGTTACCCGCGCACTTGAAATTGCTCGCGAATGTGGGCTGCCGGTCACGGTCAGTAGTGCACTCGAAACCCCGATCGGAATTCACGCCGGGCTGACCTTTGCCTCGGCACTCGGTGGAACTACGGCTCACGGTCTGGGAACGCTGTTCTTTTTCGAACGAGCCGACATCTTCAATAACGAAGTGTTGGCAAGCGAAGAGCGCCGCGAATGGTGGCTAGAGCGCCTCAAGCGCTGCTTTATTTGAGGCCAGAGTAAACGTGCAGACCTTTGAAGAAAAGGTTCACGATTGTGAAGTTAAACAAGATTGCGGCAAAACCAACTAGCGACAACCAGGCTGCGCGTGCGCCGGTCCAACCTCGAGTTGCCGTGGCGTGCAGATAGCCAGCGTAGATGGTCCAGATGATGAAGGTCCAGACCTCTTTGGTATCCCAGCCCCAATAGCGGTGCCAGGCACGTTCTGCCCAAACTGCTCCGGCCACCAAGGTGAAGGTCCAGAGAATAAAACCAATCATGTTGAACCGGTAAGAAAGGCTTTCAAGCTTTTTGCTCTCTGGGAAAACCGAAAGAACTCGCTTCACCAATTGCAGTGCCGGAGCCTTGGACTTCTTCAGCCGACCCCAGTTGCGAAGCAGATAGGCGACAGCGAGTGCTGCAGCGATGTTGAAGAACGCCGTTGCTAGAACCGCTACGGTCACGTGAATTACCAGCCAATAGCTCTGAAGGGCAGGCATTAAGGTCTTGACCTGAACATAGAAGTTGGTGGTAGCGGCACCGAGCACCAGCAGAGCGAACCCGGTAACCAAAACTGCGATGACTCGAATTTCTTTTACAAACCAGGCAAAGAGGAAGATTGCCACGATTACGAATGAACCGGTAATTGAAAATTCGTACATGTTCGCCCAAGGAACTCGGCTTGCCGCGACACCGCGCATCACCACGCCCGCGCCGTGGAACAAAACCGCGGTGATCAGAATGAATAGCGCCGAACGCTCCAACTTTGGGGCCGACTTCTGCATTTTCTTTGACGTCGAAGAAAGACGGGAAAGGTGCCAAACGAACACCAGAAAAGCGACTGTATAAATTGCCATAGCCGCGAAAATTGCGACCAGTGAATAACGGTCAAGGACCGGGTTTAGCATTACGTCTTTCACTTCTTCCTAACCTTCAGCCCCAAAACCAATTCTTCCAGAATTCCTTGAAGACGAGGATCATCGTTCTTGGCCATTCCAGCTAACTCATAACCGGTTTCGGTTTTACGAGCGAACACACGACGACGTGGGGTCAACAAGGAAGTTATTAGACCGATGAACGCCAAGACCGCGAAAAGGAAAATCCAAACCTGCATCGGGTTGTAGTCAATGTCGAGCGATGCGTAACGCTTCAGGCCGTCCCAGGTAACGGTTCCGAGCTCCTGTGGAAGCTGCTTGGTTTCACCCAGTTCCAAAGTGAGCGCCTTGGTTCCAGACTTACCGCCGGCCACCTGCTTCAGACCGTGCACCTGTAAAGAGAACACGTTTGAAGGAATTCCATTATCGAGACCTAGGTCGCCAACGTAAACGTTCATCGAAACCAACGGGTCGACCGGTGCTGGGTAGCCAGATGTGAACGCGCCGGTTTTCAAGACTGCCTTGGTTGGGTAGAAAAACGAGAGCACACCGAACTGATTTGGTTTGGCGTCGGGAAGTTTAATAACGCCGAGCGAGGTGTAGTTGGCGTCCTGTGGCATGTAAATTACGGGACCTGAGAACGAAATGTTTCCGTCTTTGTCGCGGAAAGTTAGGACCGGCGCATATCCGTTGCCGGTTAGATAAATGTTGGCACCTGGAGCTTCCAGCGGATAGTTAACTCTGATTTTGCTGGCGACCGGCTTAGACGTTGGAGTTTCACGCAACGAAACGAAGGCCTCAAAATCTAGTGGCGTACCGATGTTGGTTTTGTTGCGTAGGTCGAAAGTGGCCACAAACTTATCTAGCTTTACGTTGAACGGTTGCAAAGTTTTTGAATCAAACCAAACACCAGGAGAGAACGAGTCGTAGCCGGCAAGGTTGTTCACAAACGATTCGCCCTCAACGAGAACGCGCTGACCCGAAAAACTGGTAGCCCCGCCAATACCAACCGAAATCAAAACTCCGATCAGCGAGACGTGGAAGAGCAAGTTTCCGGTTTCCCGAACATAACCTTTCTCGGCAGAAACCGAGGTCTTGGTTACCTTTACCCGAAAACGCATTCGGCGAAGTTGTTCGGCGAAGTTTTCAAGCACTCCGGCTTGCTTCGAAGGCTTAGCCAGATATGCGGGGAAACGTTTCAGACTGCGCGGGGTATCAATCGGTTCGCTTCTGAGTGCGTCCCAGTGGTGACGAGTTCGCGGAAGCACACAACCAATCAGCGAAATGAAAAGTAGCAGGTAAATCGAAGAGAACCAGGCCGAAGAATAAACATCGAAAGCCTGAAGTTTGTCGAGCGTAGGAGCCGTGGTTGGATTGGCTTGGAAATAAGCGGTTACCCCGTTTGGGTCGGAAGAGCGCTGTGGCAGCAGCGAACCAGGGATGGCGGCAACAGCTAAAAGTAGCAGCAAAAGTAGCGCCGTTCGCATGCTGGTGATTTGGCCCCAAATCCAGCGGGCCCAGCCAGCCGGACCTAGTTTGGGTGAACGAATTTCGTCACCGTGAGTTACATCAGAGCGCAGGGACATAGCTACCAGTCACCTCCTGCAACCAAGAAACCAATGAAGCCCAAAGCCCGAAAGCCATTAGCAAACCTAGGACGACCAGTAAGCCGCCGCCAATCAGATTGAAAGTGCGAATGTGCTTCTTTACGAAGGCTACCGAGTTGGTAGCCCAGCCAAAACCGAAGGCCATAAAAATAAAGGGAAGACCGATACCGATGGTGAAGGCGATAGCCAACAAAATTCCGCGACCGGCATTTGCCTGATCTAGCGAAAGTGCCAATACTGCAGAGAGGGTTGGACCAATGCAGGGAGTCCAGCCGAGACCGAAAGCGACTCCAAGAAGTGGGGCGCTCCAAATTCCAAGTTTTGGTGACACCTGCATGCGCAAAGAGCGCTGCAAAAACCCAAACTGACCAACCATGACCAGACCGAGCAGAGCAATCAACACACCGAGGACTCGCTGCACGATTTGCATCGACGAAACCGCTAGCCCAAGTGAACCCGCGAGCGCGCCGAGAAAAACGAATACAGTTCCAAAACCTAGAACAAACAAAACCGAGCCAAGCACAACGCGCGAACGGCTAGATGCAAAACCGCCCACAAAACTCAAGTAACCAGGAATTAGCGGAAGGATGCACGGCGAGAGGAACGAAACCAATCCGGCCAGAAGCGCAACCGGCAAAGCTGCCAGAAGCGATCCGTCGAGAATGATTCCCTGCATTGCTAACCCTTCAGAGCGGTGTCGATGAGGCTGCGAAGTGTGCTCGGTTCGAATCGTCCCAGCACACGGGAAGTTACTTCACCCTTGGCGTTGATCACCAAAGTAGTTGGAACAGCCGATGGTGAAACAACTCCGGTGTAGGCCTGAACCACGGCACCGGTTTCGATATCCATCACCGATGGGTAGTTGAGTTTGTGAGTGCGAGCGAAAGCTAATGCGGTTGGTGCGGTATCGCGAACATTCACTCCGACCACATACACACCCTTGGCTTCGTAGGTGGAAGCAATCTTGGCAAGGTCTGGAGTTTCGGCACGGCACGGTGCACACCCTGCGTACCAGAAGTTCAAAACCGTGACATGCCCGAGCAGTGAATCGGAACTGATTATCTGCCCATCGAAGGTGGTTGAAGTCCACTTTTCACCAACCGACTTTTGTCCGTTGAATTCGGTCACCGAACCGTCGCCGGAAATGTAGTTCTTGTTAGTTCCACTTCTGAACTGGTCGGCCAGCGGGTCTGAGGCACAAGCCGAAAGGCTGAGCATAAGGGCCATCGAGACGGCCACGGCTGCTAGGCGCTTCATACCGCACCTCTATCGACTCTGGCCAAATCAGCCGCTGGTTCGCGGTAGTCGACCTCGTGGAATTTGCCGTCGACGTATTCAAAACTGGTGATGCTGGAGAGTGCACAACGACGCTTGGACGGATTATGTGCCAAACGCGCTCCGGAAAGGTGACGGTGAACCATCCAAATTGGTAACTGGTGAGTAACCATGACGACTTCACCTCCGGTGACCGATTCGGCAGCATCGGTCATGGCTTCCATCATTCGCTGAACCACCGAAACGTAACTCTCCCCCCAAGACGGCTGCATTGGGTTACGGAGGTGAAAGACCAGCTGAGGGCGAAGTAGCACTGTGGCAGCCGTTACCTTACGACCCTCGAAGAAGTTGTAGGGCTCAATGATTCGCTCATCCAAATCTGGTTCCGAGTCGAAAAGCTTGGCGATTGGTTCGGCCGATTGCCGGGTTCGAAGTAGTGGTGAAACTACCAACTTGGCTGGTTTCACACCGGAATCTTTTAGAGCCAGCGCCGCCGCTTCAGCCATTTTCTTGCCGTTTTCACTCAGGTGAAAGTGTGGAAGACGACCATACAAAACGCCACCTGGGTTATGTACTTCACCGTGGCGTACCAGGTGAACGTGGGTGGCGGGCATACCTTCATTCTACCCTCCGCTAAACTTGTGAAATCAGGGCATCAGCCCCTTCACAGCAACTAATAAGCAAGGTAGAAATGCGCGAACGCACCCTAGTCAAAGACCTAGCAGCCCGCACCGACGGCCCAGTAACTCTGGGCGGTTGGGTAGAAAAGCTTCGCGATCAAAAGCGCATCCAGTTCATCATCTTGCGCGATGAGACCGGCGATGTTCAGGTCACCTACCCTCGCCCAGTGGTCGACGACCAGCCAGGTGAGGACGACGCTCTTGCAGCCAAGGTTTCTACCCTGACCAACGGCCCCTTCGTTTGGATCACCGGCCGACTAGTGCACGACGAG
>JALQVK010000124.1 GCA_023260375.1 Rhodoluna sp.
ACTCGCATCGCCGACATCGTTCGCGGTATTGCCGAAGCTTGCTCGCAGGTTGGTGTTGCGCTAGTTGGTGGCGAAACTGCCGAACACCCAGGACTTTTAGAACCAGACGACTACGACGTGGCTGGTGCCGCGGTTGGTGTGGTTGAGGCCTCGAAGCTGCTTGGTCCTCAGAACGTGAAGGCCGGCGACGTCGTCCTAGGAATTGAAGCCTCTGGTCTCCACTCGAACGGCTACTCGCTGGTTCGCAAAGTGGTTGCCGACAAGGGTTTCAAGTACACCGATTTCTCAGACGACTTCGGTGGCAACTTGGGTGAAGCACTGCTAACCCCAACCCGCCTCTACACCGGCGTTCTAAACGACCTCCTCGAGAGCGAGCTTGGCACAGGTGTTCACGCCATGAGCCACATCACCGGTGGTGGAATTGCCGCAAACCTAGCCCGTGTGCTGCCTCAGGGAGTTTCACTGGATGTCGACCGCTCGACCTGGTCGCCGCTCGAGGTATTCCGCATCTTGGCCGGTTGGGGCGGTTTCTCGCTCGAATCGGTTGAGGGAACTTGGAACCTAGGACTTGGCCAGGCGCTGGTAGTTTCGGCCGATCAGGCTCAGGCGATCACTCACTCGCTGAACGCTAAGGGTTACAAGACCTGGGCGCTGGGAGCAATTGAAAACGCCCCAGCCGACTTGAACGGTTATGTCCAAGGCGCCAAGGGCGTTGACGGCGGCGCGGTTCGCCTATTCGGCAATTTCGCCGATTAGTGGCTGACGCTTTCTAAGCACAAAGAACAGAACGGCTGCGGCTGCTACCAGCACGATGCCGCCACCGACTACTGAAACCAAAACCGGGTCGAGCCCCTGCGGTGAGTAGGCGATTGCCTGGAAAGTTAGTTTGTCACCCAGTTGACCCTGCCAGGTGATTACATTCCCGTGGCGAACTCCATTGGTTTGTTTGATCTCGCCGGGCAGTTCAATAGCGACCTTAACCGAACTGTTTTTGAAAAATTCTGCAGTGAGCGGATTGGTCTTAGCTGAACTCAAATCGCCTTTGCCACCGCTGGAGTCCAGTTCTCCGGAAACGATTAGGTTTGACCCTTCACGGGAAATCTTGAGGCTGGTGTTCTGGTTATTGGAAGAAAAGTTCTTGAGCGGAACCGATGCGAATCTGTAAGTAGTGCCCTCAAATTCGCCGTCGCTGTAAGCCTTGGTCGTAACTCCAGGCTGCTTAGAAAACATGCCCTTGCTGTTGAACGCAGTGGTGTCGCCACCGTTTGCACTTACGTAATCCATGAGGGTCTTGGTGAATGCCATGGTGACTGAACCACTCACGGTGTCGTTGTTGGCAACCTTGAGGTTCATGTCCAACTTCATGCAACCGGCGGTGGCCAAAGTTACCAATATGGCTGTGGCTAGTGCAGCAAAAATTCTTTTCATGTTTCCCCCAGGAAATCGAAAATTACTTGGTGTCTGCTTCCGGCGACTCTTCGTCGGTTTCTTCAGAAGATTCTTCTTCGTCCTCGTAGAGGTCGGCCCACTTGTCTACGAACTCTTCGCCCTCAGTTTCTGTGGCAAGCTCTTTTTCAAGCGCAGACAGATCGGTGTTTGGGCTGAAGTACTTTAGTTCGCGAGCAACCTTGGTGTGCTTCGCTTTTTGACGGCCACGCCCCATGGCGAGCCCCCTAACTGAAAATCAACGGGATAAGAAACCTGTGTAGAAGTTTATCAGCGGTTACTGACAAAGCATGACTACAACGACGGCTGTGGATGGAAGCACAATGTTCAGAAGAACGTTACTGAAGGCTGCGAAACGTTTGCCGCTGACCAGTAGCTCCCAGGTCTGGCCGATGAAGGTTGAGAACGTTGAGAGCCCACCGGCGACACCGGCAACCAAAATCAACCCGAGTTGAGGGGCTGCAACCAGCACCCAGGCGGCCAGCCCAGTGGCTAGGGTGTTGGCTAACAAGATTCCCCAGGGAAGGTAACCCCTGAGCCGCCCAAGTTGACCCCGAAGCACGGCAGCTAAACCACCGAAAATTGCCACTACTAAGAACTCCACTATCTACGCTCACCGCCCAGAAAGCGTCCAATGGCATAAGCGATCAGGCCGGTGACCAGTTGGATTGCTACGTAGTAAAAGTTCGGATCATTTCCAAGAGTTGCGAAAGTGATCAAAGACGACAGAGTTGTAAACCCACCCGCAAAACCTGTAGCCCAAAGGCTCTGTGATTCAGGGCTTTGAAATCGAGCATTGGTTTGAACAAAACCGAGCACTAGCGCGCCGAGAAGGTTTACCGCCAACAGCCAGACGAATTGGTTGAATTCCAGAGTGAAACCATAGCGAAGAGCGCTACCAACCGCACCACCCAAAAAGGTGAGCAGCAGCAGGCGAGCTTTCAAGGCCTAGTCTTCGTCGTCGGTTTCGTCGGCGGTGATTACGATCACTTCGTTGCGAGCGCGAGTCGGTTTGTGGTGACGACGCTCAACCGGGCGCACGCGCTCACCGCGACGGGCGTCTCCAGGAAGTGGGTTGCGAAGGAATGGGTTGAACTTTTCAGCCGACTCCAAGCGCCAAGGAACCAAGGTAACCATCACGCCACGAACATAGAGCAAACGTGAACGCAAGCGGTTGGCGCGGTGGTTGTGGAAGATGTGCTCCCACCAGTGACCCACGATGTACTTCGGTAGGTAAACGGAGATACGTTCGCGACCGTGACGACCGCGGTGAGCTTCCAAGAATTCAATCAGCGGGGCAGAGAACTCTCGGTACGGAGACTCAATGATCTTTAGTGGAACCTTGATGCCGTACTGCTTCCACTCGGCTCTGAAAGCCTCAGCGCGCTCTGGGTCAACCGCTACGTGAACGGCGTCTAGGCGGTCATGCTTACTTGATAGAGCGTAGTCAAGAGCCTTCAGCTGTGGCTTGCTCAGCTTGTCCATTAGGACCACCGCGTAGTCACCCTTGCTGCCGAATTCGGTGTGCTCGTCAAGAGCAATCTCGGCTTCGATGGTCTTGTAGTAACGGTTGGTGTTGAGCATGACCCAGTAAAGAGGAATGGCGATTACGAAAACCAGCCAAGCACCTTCCATGAACTTGGTAAGGGTAACGATTACCAAAACGATTCCAGTCATGGTGGCACCGATGCCGTTGATGATTCGGCCGCTCAATGCCTCACGCGTGGTGACTGAACCGTCCTTGACGCCTCGCGTCCAGTGAATCAACATACCGATCTGGCCCACGGTGAACGAGGTGAATACACCTAGAACGTATAGCTGAATCAGCTTGGTCACATCGGCCTGGAAACCTATAACCATGACGAGCGCCGCAGCGGTCAGTGAAAGCATTCCGTTCGAATAAACCAGGCGGTCGCCACGAGTGAGCAGCGCCTTCGGTGCGTACTTGTCTTTGGCCAGCACCGACGATAACAGTGGGAAGCCGTTGAACGCAGTGTTAGCAGCAAGGAGCAAGATGGCTGCGGTAGCAGTTTGAAGAACGAAGAACATGATCGAGCCGTTGCCGAAAATGGCAACGCCCAGCTGAGCGATAACCGATTGCTGTGGGCCAGAGCTGAATACTTCTAGGTCGTTACCTTCAAGCTGCTTAGCGCCGTTCTCGATGTACTTGACTCCGGAAGCCAGTGCAAAAAAGATGATTCCGGCGAACATGGTAATCGCGGTGATACCCATCCAGGTCATTGTGATCTGCGCGTTTTTTACCTTTGGCACACGGAAAGCAGGAACACCGTTGGCGATTGCCTCAACACCCGTTAGGGCTGCTGAACCAGAAGCGAACGAACGGAGGAGCAAGAAAATCAGCAGGAACGGCGTCGCCTGCAACTGGTGTTCAACGATTACGTGGTAACCAGATGAAGGTGCCGCCAAGTTTTCGTGCAGAACAAACATGCGGTACAAACCGGTTCCCAGCATGATCATGACGCTGGCAATGAACAGGTAGGTAGGAACCGCGAAGGCAAAACCAGACTCACGAACTCCACGCAGGTTGATGGCCATCAGGAAGATAATGAAGCCAACCGCGATTTCAATGCGCCAAGGGTCAAGTGCTGGAAATGCCGAGATTAGGTTGTCGGTACCGGAAGCAATCGAAACCGCAACGGTCATTACGTAGTCGATTAGCAAGGCGCTAGCCACGATTAGCGCAGCCTTTTCACCAAGGTTCTTCTGAGCAACCTCGTAGTCGCCACCGCCCGAAGGGTAAGCCTTGATGACCTTGCGGTAGGAGAGGATGATGATGGTCAAAAGCATGACCACAACGCTGGCGATAATCGGGGTGAATGAAAGAGTTGAAACTCCACCAACGGCACCCAGGGTCAGGATCATTAGAAGTTCCTGCGGACCGTAGGCGACAGATGAAAGTGGGTCGCTCGAGAAGATTGGTAGGGCGATGGTCTTCGGTAGAAGTTCGCCTTCTAGCTTTTTTGTGGAAAGCTTCTTTCCAAGGAAAATTCTCTTTGTGCGTGGTTCTTTTGGAGTTTCATTCACAAAGGAATACTTTACTCCTTGCGCTTGCGACTACCTAAGCGGAAGGTCGAAAGAAAACCGAGTCCGAGGAAAGCAGCCGCAGCCCAAGCCGAGAACTTCGTGCCCTCGGTGAAACCGTCGCCGGCAGCGGTAACAATCTTGTCAGCCATTTCGGCTGGTACATGCTTCTTGACCAATTCGTCCTTAAGGAATGGGATGGCCGAACCGGCGCTGTCCACAACCACCTGTGAAATCGTCGTGGCCTGCGCCTTTTCGATGTTTAGGTCTGCCAAACGGGTGTCGATTGAATTCTGAGTTCCGGTGAACAGCATGGTTCCCAAAACTGCGATACCGAGTGCCGAACCAACCTGACGAGCGGTGCTCTGGGTTCCAGAACCCTGTCCAGCCTTTTCAAACGGAACGTCAACCATGATTACGCCGGTCAGCTGAGCTGTTGCCAGCCCGATGCCAAGACCGTAAACGAATAGGCTAGGTGCCACCGAAATCCAACCAGCCTCGACGTTTGCGAAGAGTGCAACAGTTGCGACTGCAACAAGTTCCAGAGCCACACCAATGCGAACGACGGTGGCGGCAGGAACCTTTCCACTAAGCGCACCTGCGGCACCGGAAGCCATAAATGAACCACCGGCAAGAAACAGTAGAACCAAACCGGAGTTGATCGGGGTCAGTCCCAGGACGTTCTGCAACCAAAGTGGGATTGCAAAGAGCAGACCGAATTCACCCATCGAGATGATTAGGGCAGCGATTGAGCCGTTACGGAATGAGGTGATGTGGAACAGGTTTAGGTCTAGAAGCACATTCTTGTGTGCCTTTTCGCGAGCGCGCTCCCAAAGGTAGAAGACGACGAAAGCCACTAGGGAGATACCTAGAGAAACCGGGATGATCGAAATTTGGCCGGTTGCCCACTTGTAGTCACCCAGGGTGAACTGGGTTGAGGTCTGTTCCCACCAACCGTAAACGCGACCCTCAATCAAACCGAAGACCAAGGTTAGGAACATGACGACGGAAATCAGCGCACCAACATAGTCGATGCCACCAGCACGCTGAGCCTGCTTAGATTCGGCAACCCAGTAAAGCAAACCGGCGATAACAATTAGACCGAGTGGAAGGTTGATGTTGAATGCCAAACGCCAGCCGTCATCACCAAAAGAAGTTGCTAGCCAACCACCGAGCACTGGACCGATTGCGACCATTCCACCGATGGTGGCACCCCAAACAGCGAACGCAATTCCACGTTCCTTGCCCTGAAAGTTAGCGTTTACCAGCGAGAGCGTGGTTGGAAGCACCATCGAGCCACCGATACCTTGAACCACTCGGGCGGCGATCATGCTCGACGCATCGGTTGAGTAACCAGCCCAAATCGAACTGGCCACAAAGATGGCAATACCCAGAACCAGGATGAACTTTCTACCGATTCGGTCGGCAAGCGAACCCCAAACTAGGAGGAGCGAAGCGAAGACTAGGACATAGCTTTCCTGAACCCACTGCACCTCGGTAGAGGTCAGCTTCAATGCTTCAATGACCTTCGGGAAAATGGTGTTGACGATGGTTCCGTCGATGATTACGAGCGAGATGCTCATCGCGATGAAAACTAAGCCGATCCAACGGTTGCGAGTCTTGGTCATTTCTTACCTAACGGTTTGCTGGGAAATCTATTGCGAGTCTACTCCGCGGGAGTATTCTCTAGAAAGATACAGATTGGAAGGAGGCGCAAATGACTAAGCTCCAAGATGGCTGTAACTGCGGCGGTTGCAACTGCGGCAAGTAGCCCACTAAACACCACTGGCGAGGAGCGCGCTGCACGAAAGTGCGAGTAGCACTCCCGCCAGTTGTACTTTGGCAATCTTTTCTTTCAAAACAACTCTTGCCAGAATCAAAGTGCCCAGAGGATAAAGTGCGGTCAGAACCGACACCACCGTCAGTGAACCAAAACGCATCGCGAATAAGAAAAAGACGTTGGCCGACGAATCCAAAATTCCGGTCAGGGCAATCATCAGCCAAATTCTTGGCCCAACCGAAAAATCGCTTCGGCTCAAGTTTTTTCTAATCAGAAACGAAATAAAAACAAAGGTGCCAATCGTTGTGGCACTCACCGCGCGCATCACCACCACCGAGGTGACCCCGGAATCGGTCGGTGCCTGGTTGATGAAAATGAGAATCAAGCCAATGAAGGAACCTGCGGTGACTCCGAGCAGCAAGCCCTTAGCCGATGGTAGACGAATGTCGTCTGCTGGGACGAAGCCAACTAGTCCGACCGCAATGACAATTCCGAGAAGTGCCAACCAGCCGGCTGCGGTGAACTGTTCACCTTTGAAAATCACTCCGAACAACATTGGGACGAGGGCGGACATCACGGCACCTAAAGGCGAGAGAATCGAAATCGGGCCAATCGCTAGTGAGGCGTAGAGAGCGGTAATTGCAACCGCCGACCCAAGTCCGGCAAGGACGCCCCAAAATATGGCGGTGGGGTTTGCCGGCATTCCGAATACCGGGCTCATCAAAAGCAGAAAAACCAAACCGCTCAAACCAGAAATTAGGGTCACAAACAGGGGCTTTATTTTCTTGGAACTCAAGGCTCCGAAAAAATCGGCGAAGCCATAGACCAGCGACGTTGCGAAACCCAGCAAAACTGTGATCATGGCCAACCTTTCAAAGTTAAAGCAAAAATCCCGAGTCGTGAGATTCGGGATTTTCGTGGCTCCGACCGGCATCGATCCGGTGACCTAACGATTTTCAGTCGTTCGCTCTACCAACTGAGCTACAGAGCCAAAGGTAGTTTTACAACAACCCAGCGATCCTGACGGGACTTGAACCCGCGACCTCCGCCGTGACAGGGCGGCGCGCTAACCAACTGCGCTACAGGACCAGATGTTGCTACTCGAATCATCGCCTTGTGGTGACCCCAACGGGATTCGAACCCGTGCTGCCGCCGTGAAAGGGCGGTGTCCTAGGCCTCTAAACGATGGGGCCTACAAAGCTTTGATACTTGATAGCACCAAGGGTCAAGATTACTGAGATTTCCCCAAAGTTGCAACCTCACGATTCACAGGCTCCCCTAAGGAATGGATAAGAGGCTCGATGCTAGTTTTGATTTGATGAGAAAAACTGGCGCACTTTGGCGAATTTTGGGGGTTATGACCCTCGCCATTTCCGTCACCGTCGGCGGCCTCACAGTGGCTCCCAGCTACGCGGTGCCCAGTTATCCAACCTGGTCTGAGGTACAGGCTGCGAAAAAGAACGTGGCCAAGAAGAAAGCTCTAATCGCTCGCTTCAACGCTATTTTGGCTGAACAAAACAAAGAGGAAGACAAACTTTCAAACGCGGCGCTAATCCTTGGCGAGAAATACAACCAGGCCAAGCAGGCTCTAAATGTTGTGGCTCAGAAAGTTGCGACCCTTCAAGCCCAGGCCGATGTAGCTAATGCTCAGGCAAATTCTGCAAAGTCTCGCCTGGCTCAAATTGCCTCACAAATGTATAGAACCGGTGCCAGTGGCAGCGCGGTGTCTCTGTTTCTTCAAGCCGGAAAAGCGGACAACCTCCTCTATCAACTTGGTGCTAAAGATCGGCTGGCGAAACAAAATGACACCACCTATCGGAAAGCCGTAGAGAAACAGCGCTACGCTCAAGCCGTCACCGACCAATTGAACGTGGCCAAAGTAGAAATGGCTAAAAAGGCGAAAGCAGCCAAGGCTGTCTACGATCAAGCCGCTGGAGTTGCCAACGAACTGGCAAACAAAATCGCCGCCAACAAGGCAGCTCAAACCACTTTCTATAAGCAACTGGCAGTTTTGCAAAAAACCAGCGCCGACCTGGAACGTCGTCGAGCCGAAGGTATTGCCGCTGAAAACCGACAGAACAACGGAAACCAAAGTTCGGTCCTCGATGCACCATCGCTTTACCATGTTGACGACGCCGACCCGGATGTGGTCGATAAGGTGCTTCGCTTTGCCCGAGCCCAGATTGGTGACACCTACGTATTCGGCGCTGCCGGCATGACTTACTGGGACTGCTCGGGTCTGACCATGCGCACCTACTCGTCGGTTGGCATTTACATCAGCTGGCACTCGGTGGTAGCTCAATTCCGAATGGCAGCGCAGAAGCACCAGCTAGTGCCTTTGAAAGATCGCCAGCCGGGCGACCTAATTTTCTACACCCGTTCCGGTGCTTTCGACGGCGACAAATATCACATTGCAATTTACAGCGGTGGAAACCGCATGATCGAAGCACCGCGTCCTGGTGCTTATGTTCGAGAAGTACCGATGCGTTGGGGAGAACTATTCCCTTACGCAGCCCGTCCTAGTGCTTAGTGAACGTAGCGTTCCTGAGCTTCTTTGATTAGCTTCTCGGCGGCGTCCTTGCCAGCCCACTGGCCAACCTTTACCCACTTGCCAGGCTCAAGGTCCTTGTAGTGAGTGAAGAAGTGCTCGATCTCGTTCTTGGTCTGCTCAGGAATGTCGGCAAGGTCCTGGATGTGCGACCAGCGAGGGTCCTTGGTAGGAACACAAACCAACTTTTCGTCGATGCCGCCGTCATCTTCCATAGGAAGCACAGCAACCGGACGGACGTCAACCACGACGCCAGGGAAAACTGGGAACTCTAGAAGTACCAGCGCGTCTAGCGGGTCGCCGTCGCCACCGAGGGTCTTGTCGAAGTAACCGTAGTCAACTGGGTACACAAACGGCGTGAACAATACGCGGTCTAGGTGCACGCGGCCGGTCTCGTGGTCAACCTCATACTTGTTGCGGCTTCCGCGAGGAATTTCGATAACTACTTCGTAACCCATGGTTCTCCTAAATAGGCTTATTGCCAAGAAGTCTACCGAAAGAGACCCGTGACTAAGCGAAACAGATTGACCACGAGCGTTGCCGACGTTCGCCGTGCGGTTCGCACTAGTTTTGAGCGTCACCCGGTGGCTGAAGGCGACTTGGTGTTGGTTGCTTGTTCTGGCGGACCAGATTCGATTGCGCTTGCGGCCGGTCTAGCTTTCGAAGGCCCAAAGTTCGGACTTCGAATCGGTGCCGTGATCGTGGACCACGGAATTCAAGAAATTACCGCGACGGTTTCAAAGGAAACTAAGACGCTTTTGGAGTCGCTCGGATTCAACCCGGTGCACATAGTCCAAGTCAGCGTTGGCTCCGATGGCGGTCTGGAAGCGGCAGCAAGGTCGGCTCGTTACGAAGCAATCGACGAAGTGGCTGCAGCTGTGGATGCCAAATACGTTTTGCTCGGCCACACTCTTGACGACCAGGCCGAGACAGTTTTGCTCGGATTGGCAAGAGGTGCAGGTGCCAGAAGTTTGAGTGGTATGGCCGAACTAACCGGGCGATACCTCAGACCGTTCTTGGCGCTAACCCGTGAAACCACAGTGCAGGCTTGTATCGATTCCGAGCTCAAGGTTTGGCATGACCCTCATAACAGCGAAGATCGTTTTGCACGAGTGCGAGTGCGCGAGCAGGTCCTGCCGGTTTTAGAAGAGCAACTTGGCCCAGGAATTGCCGAAGCATTGGCTAGAACCGCAGATCAGCTTCGCGAAGACAGTGATTTACTGGACGACCTTGCGGAACACGCTTATCACGAGACCGTGAGAACCGGACCCACTTCCATCGAGTTTCCGATTCAAGCGCTCGCGGAACTTGAACCTGCAATTAGGTATCGAGTGATTCGATTGGCTGGAACCACACTCGGTGGTCACTTACACCGCTCTCACGTTCTGGAAATCGACCGATTACTAACGAATTGGCACGGACAGAAACCGCTAGCCGTGCCAAGCGTTAGAGTAGAACGAACAGGCGAAAACATCGTCTTCAAAAGCACAAAAACACTCAAACCTGGAGCTTGCTAAGTGGACCTACAAAAGGTATCTGACCAAATCACCGATGTGCTGGTCACCGGCGAACAGATTGACGCTCGAGTTGCCGAATTGGCGGCCGAACTAGACCAGAAATATTCTGGCAAAGATGTCCTCTTGGTGGGTGTGCTCAAAGGTGCTGTCATGTTCATGGCAGATCTTTCTCGTGCCATGCAAATCCCGGTAACCATGGATTGGATGGCGGTTTCGTCTTACGGTTCGGGAACCCAGTCTTCTGGTGTGGTTCGAATTCTGAAAGACCTAGACGCCGATGTGCTCGGTCGTCACATTCTAATCGTCGAAGACATCATCGACTCAGGTCTCACATTGTCGTGGCTCATTGCTAATCTCAAGGCACGCGGGGCTGCCTCGGTCGAGATCGTGGCACTGCTTCGCAAACCAGCGGCAGCAAAGGTAGAAGTAGACGTGATGTTGGTCGGTTTCGACATTCCAAACGAATTCGTGGTCGGCTACGGACTCGACTATGCCGAGCGCTACCGCACGCTAAAAGGTGTTGCCATTTTGGCACCAAAGGTTTACTCGTAAAAGGGAAGAGGCACCAGTAGTTGTCTGAAGGTATGAAAAAGTTTTTGAAGGGTCCTGCGCTCTGGATTGTTGCCGCGCTAGTTGCCATCGGTATTGGCACCTCGCTCGGTTCAACCGTCTCGTTCAAGCAGGTTGACACCAGCTACGGAATTCAACTTCTCAAAGACGGCAAAGCCAAGAGCGTCAAGGTTTACGACGGTGAACAGCGAGTCGACATCACCCTGATCGGCACCGACGACAAAACCAAGAGCAAGACAGTTCAGTTTTTCTACATTTACGCGCGTGGCCCACAGGTGGCTCAGGCCATTGAAGACGCTTCAATCGTCGACGGCTACAACGACGAAGTGCCAAACACTCCTTGGTACCTAAGCCTGCTCGGAAGCATTTTCCCGATTCTCTTGATCGGTGGAATCTTTTACTTCCTGATGTCTGGAGCCGGTGGTGGCAACAACCGCGCCATGAACTTCGGAAAGTCTCGCGCCAAACAGTTCAACAAGGAAAACACCAAGGTCACGTTCAAGGACGTAGCCGGTGCCGATGAAGCCATCGAAGAACTCGAAGAAATTAAGGAATTCCTGAAGGAGCCAAAGAAGTTCCTCGCGGTTGGTGCCAAGATTCCTCGCGGTGTTTTGCTTTACGGCCCTCCGGGAACCGGTAAGACTCTAATCGCCAAGGCGGTTGCTGGAGAAGCTGGCGTACCATTCTTCAGCATCTCCGGCTCCGACTTCGTTGAAATGTTTGTCGGTGTTGGTGCATCTCGAGTACGCGACCTGTTCAACCAGGCCAAGCAGAGCGCACCTGCAATCCTCTTCGTCGACGAAATCGACGCCGTCGGTCGTCACCGCGGTGCCGGAATTGGTGGAGGAAACGATGAGCGTGAGCAGACTCTGAACCAGTTGCTGGTGGAGATGGACGGCTTTGAAGAAAGCACCAACATCATCCTGATTGCGGCAACCAACCGACCAGATGTGCTTGACCCTGCTCTGCTTCGCCCAGGTCGCTTCGACCGCCAGATTGGCGTTGGCGCTCCTGACCTAATTGGTCGCGAGCAAATTCTTCAGGTGCACGCCAAGGGCAAGCCAATTGCCGAAGACGTTGACTTCTCGGTGATTGCTCGACGCACCCCTGGTTTCACCGGTGCCGACCTAGCCAACGTGCTGAACGAGGCAGCGCTTTTGACCGCTCGCATGGGCGCCAAGAAGATCACCAACGAAATCTTGGACGAATCAATCGACCGCGTAATCGGTGGACCACAGAAGAAGTCGCGCGTAATGCAGGAACAGGAACGCCTGAACACCGCTTACCACGAGGCTGGCCACGCACTTGTCGCAGCTTCCATGAACAACTCTGACCCAGTGAGCAAGATCACCATTCTTCCTCGCGGACGCGCACTCGGTTACACCATGGTGCTTCCGCTAGAAGACCGTTACTCGATCTCACGTAACCAGCTACTCGACCAAATTGCCTATGCCATGGGCGGACGCGTTGCCGAGGAAATCGTGTTCCACGACCCAACCACCGGAGCCTCAAACGACTTCGAAAAGGCAACCGACATCGCACGCAAGATGGTCACCCAGTACGGGTTCTCTTCCACCTTGGGTTCGGTTAGTTTCTCAAGCGGTGGAGCAGTGTTCATTGGTCGCGATATGCAGCAGACCAAAGAATATTCGGAGGCTACCGCTCAGGTGATCGACGCCGAAATCCGCGCCATCCTAGATGCCGCCCAGGACGAGGCATACAAGGCCATCAACCTAAACCGCAAGGTTTTGGATGCCACCGCCAAGGCTCTAATGGAACGCGAAACTCTAAACCAAGAGGACATCGCCAAACTATTCAAGACTGTGAAGAAACTTCCAAAGCGCACTCAGTGGCTCTCGAAGAAGACTCGCCCGGTCTCGAAGATTGCTCCAATCGCAATTCCTAAAAAGGTCGCACCTAAGCCTGCCGCAAAGCCAAAGCCTAAGGCGAAGTAATGTTCGACGCGGAAGCGGTCAAGCGTGCGGTAGTCGATCTGATTTCGGCAATCGGCGAAGACCCTAACCGCAGTGAACTTCAGGCCACCCCAACCAAGGTTGCCGAGGCGTTTGCCGAGTTCTTCAAAGGCATTGACCAAGACCCGCTCGCGGTTCTTGCCGAGACTTTTCCCGCTGAGCACAACGAAGTTGTGATTCTCAAGGACATCGAGTTCGTTTCGATTTGCGAACACCACCTGTTGCCATTCACCGGGGTGGCTCACATTGCGTATTTGCCAAGCGACCGAGTAATTGGTTTGGGCCGACTACCAAAGTTGGTTGAGCTAATTGGTGCTAGACCGCAGCTTCAAGAAAACCTAACCGCTCAAATCGCCGACGCACTCGAAGCCGGTCTTCACACCAAGGGCGCCGTCGTGGTTATTGAAGCTCGCCATCACTGCGTGGTTTCCCGCGGTGCTCGTCAGCCAGAGGCCAACACGGTGACCATGGCAGCGCGCGGGGTCTATTCAGAAGCCAGCGCTCGAGCCGAAGTAATGGGACTAATCAGCAAATGACCCTAGAAGTGATGGGTGTACTCAACATCACTCCAGACTCATTTAGCGACGGCGGTTTGTTCACCGAGAAATCGGCAGCAATAGCTCAGGCCGAACAACTGATCGCGGACGGGGCTACCATCCTCGACGTCGGTGGTGAGTCCACGAGACCTGGTGCCGTTCGAGTTTCAATCCAAGAAGAAATTGCCAGAGTAGTCCCAGTAATTGAGGCAATCAAAGGCCTCGGCGTAGCTATGAGCGTAGACACCATGAACTCGGATACCGCGCAAGCTGCAGTTGCGGCCGGAGCCACCATCATCAACGACGTTTCCGGTGGTCGAAACGATCCAGCGATTTTCAAGGTTGCTGCCGAAACCGACAGCACACTCATCATTTCCCATTGGCGAGGTCACAGCGACCAAATGGATTCACTAAATCAGTACCAGAGCATTGGAAAAGAAGTAGCGATGGAACTGCAAACCCAGGTGCAATTGGCACTGGCGGCCGGGGTAACTAAAGTGATTATCGACCCAGGCCTTGGCTTTGCTAAAGATGTTGACCAAAACTGGCAGCTCCTTGAAGAGCTTGGTGAATTACAAAAACTTGGGTTTCCAATACTCATTGGTGCTTCTCGGAAAAGGTTCATCGCCGCAAGGCTTTCCGAGCCAGACACCTTGGATGCTCGCGACCGAGCCACCGCCCAACTCATGCATGACCTCCTTGAGAAATACGAGCTTTGGGGAATTCGAGTTCACAACGTGAAAGCCCTGGGCTTGAGGCAGAATTGACTCATGACCCACAAAATCAAAATCAAAGGCTTGCGCGTTTACGCACACCACGGCGTCTTCGATTTTGAGCGACAGAACGGTCAAGATTTTTACATCGACGTCACTGTTTGGGTTTCCGGCAAGGCGCGAATCACCGACGACCTGAGCCACACTGTGCACTACGGGGATCTGGCCAAGTCGCTGGTTGAAGCTGCCAAAAGTCAGCCGGTCGACCTGCTCGAAACTTTAGCGCAACGACTGCTTGACCTAACCCTGAACTTTGGCGGCGGTTCGCTTTCCGGTTTGGTGAAGAAGGCCAAAGTCACGGTGCACAAACCGAACGCACCAATTCCTTACGACTTCGAGGATGTGTCGGTGACACTCAAGGGGAAGCATGAGTGAGCGAGCCATCTTGGCTCTCGGAGGCAACCTAGGCGACCGTAAGGCTACCATCAAGGCGGCTATCAAAGACATAAAAGCGCTTGAAGGCGTCGAAGTTATTGCAAAATCTCCGCTTTATGAGAGCTTTGCAGCAACCGAGAACGGGCCTGACGAATCGGCACCTCGCTACCTAAACGGAGTAATCGAGGTTGAAACCACCCTCAAACCTGGCGCCTTGCTTACCGCGGTTCGCAAAATTGAAACTGCGCATGGACGAGTACGGCTTGAACGCTGGGGTTCTAGAACCTTAGACATCGACATCATCACCTATGGTTCACTGATCAAGGCCGGAAAACGTCTGACCCTTCCTCATCCTCGCGCCTATCAAAGGGCTTTCGTGGTGGTTCCTTGGGCAGCCATGGACCCGAACGCTAAGTTGCTCGGACACGGTTCGGTGGCAGCTCTGGCCGAAGACCTGCAGTCTCAAGTTTGGGAGGCCTAGTTTGAAGCCAACCAAAATCACAAACCTTATTGCCACGGCAATTTTGGTCGGTGTTGCAGGTTTTTTCGCGATCCAGCAAATGGTCGGCGCCGGATTGCCGGCTCCTCTAATCGCCTTGAACCTGGTAGTTATTCAGCCGTCGCTCGCAGTTATTTTGGTGCTCAGCGCCATTCCGATGATGCGTTATCGTTCTGGGCTCAAAAAGTTTGAGGAAGAACAAGGGAAAAGACCTGCTCGCGTCGACCCAAACTATGCCGTTCGCACCCTTGCGCTTGCCAAAGCTGTCTCACTCACGGGAAGCATTTTTGTTGGTTGGGCTGGAGCAGTTCTGGTTTACCAACTCATTTCCCCCGAGGGAACCAAACTGTTGCTGACAATTCTGGGTTTGGTTGGTGCTGGCATTATGGTTGCCACCGGGCTAATCATTGAAAACCTTTTTCGCATTCCTCCAGACCGTGACGGTGATGCGGCATGACCGAAAGCAGACTGACCTTCCATGTGGTCGGAGACGGACCGGTTGGTCAAACAATTCGCCTCGCGCTTGCCGCTGCCCAGCACATTCCGAGCGACAAACTAGATGCAGACCTAATCGTCTTGGCGATTCCAGGGGAAGAACTGGCCACCACCATCGACGGCTACGCCAAGGCGGGCATCTGGAATGCGGGTCAACTGGTTGCCCACACCTCCCCAGACTTCGGTTACTCGATTCTTGAGCCTGCCACCAAAGCCGGTGCAATCCCTCTGGCGATTCACCCAGCCATGCGGTTTACCGGCACCAGCATCGATCTACCTAGACTCAGGGATGCCCGCATCGCTGTGGCCGCACCAAAGATTGCTCTACCAATAGCCCAAGCTTTAGCCATCGAAATCGGAGGGGAACCGGTGGTCATTGCCGAAGAGGCCAGAGCGGCGTATGCCGAAGCATTCTCGGTTGCCTCAGATTTTTCGGCGATGGTGGTTTCCCAAGCCATTGGCTTGCTCGAAGCAGCCGGCGTTGAAAACGCTCGAGACATTATTGGACCGGTCGTAAAAAGTTCGGTGGATCGCGCTTTAGCCGATGGCCATATCGGTTTAGACCCAGACGACGTCGAGGTCGGCGAATGAAAATAATTCACCGAGCCGCCGAATTACAAGAACAGCTGGATTACGAACGCGCTCGCGGAAACAAAGTTGGTTTTGTACCAACCATGGGTGCGCTTCACGAAGGTCACCTTTCGTTGGTGGAGCTGGCGAAGCAGCATGCCGATGTCGTCGTGGTTTCGATTTTCGTGAACCCGCTTCAGTTTGGCCCGGCCGAAGACTTCGACAAATACCCTCGAACTCTCGCCGAGGACGCAAAGCTACTCGAAATTGAAAACGTCCAGTACCTGTTTGCTCCTGGACTCGAAGATGTCTACCCGAACGGCCCCGAACTAACACAGCGAGCTGGCGTCACCGGTTCAACCTTCGAAGGCGCCAGCCGTCCTGGTCACTTTGATGGAATGCTCACAGTGGTAAACCGGCTCATGGAAATCGTGCAGCCAGACGTTGTGGTCTTTGGTGAAAAGGACGCCCAGCAGGTGTTCATCGTCAGCAAGCTGATCAAGGCTCGTTTCCGGAACTGCCAACTAATTGAAGGGCCAACCCTGCGCGAAGCCAGTGGCCTTGCCATGTCGAGCCGCAACCGCTACCTAACCGACGAAGAGCGCAAAGACGCCGAGAACATTTACGCCCATCTCAATCAGATGCGCGAAGAGTTAGAAGCCGGTGCCAAGGTTTCGGAAACCCTAACCAAGCACAGCACTGCCATTGAAACCAGCGCAAAGGCTAAACTTGAGTATCTAGCGGTCATTGATCCGCAAATCTTCCGACCGGTCGACGACAACTACCAAGGTCCTGCGAAAATCATCGTGGCCGCCAAGGTGGGCGAAGTTAGATTGATCGACAACCTAAACGTGAAAGCGATAAACGCATGACCGAGAACGAAACTAACTCTCCTGAGCAGGAAGTTGACCTTCCCGAGCAGATTGAGGTTCGTCTTGCCAAGCGCGAACGTCTCAATGAACTGAACGACGCCTATCCGGTCAGCCTTCCTATCACCACGACCATCGACGCCGTGCGTGCGAAATACCCGAACCTAGAAATCGATGTCGCCACGGGTGAAACCGTTGGTTTGGCCGGCCGCGTAATGTTCCAGCGCAACACCGGAAAGCTTTGCTTCGTAAGTCTTCAGGCTGGCTCGGGTCAGCGCATCCAGGCCATGCTCAGCCTCGACAAGGTCGGCGAAGAGCAGCTCGAGCTTTACAAGGAACTGGTTGACCTCGGCGACCACCTCTTCGTTGAAGGTGAAGTTATCACCTCGAAGCGCGGCGAACTTTCAATCATGGCCACGAGTTGGAAGATGGCTGCCAAGACCATTCGCCCACTGCCTAACCTTCACAACGAACTCGGCGAAGAGTTCCGTGTTCGTCACCGCTACATCGACCTAATCGTTCGCGACCGTGCTCGCGAAGTAGTTCAGATTCGCTCGAAGGTTATGCAGTCGCTTCGTAAGACCTTCGCAGAAGACTCGTTCCTTGAAGTTGAAACCCCGATGCTTCAGACCATCCACGGTGGAGCATCGGCACGTCCGTTCAAGACCCACTCGAACGCCTTCGACACCGAACTTTTCCTACGCATCGCTCCGGAACTTTTCCTAAAGCGTGCCGTGGTTGGTGGCATCGACCGCGTCTTTGAAATCAACCGCAACTTCCGCAACGAGGGTGCCGACCGCACCCACAGCCCAGAGTTCGCAATGCTTGAGGCCTACCAGGCTTACGGCGACTACAACTCAATCGCCGACCTCACCCAGAAGCTGATTCAGAACGCAGCCCAGGACGTCTTCGGCACCCAGCTCGTAGAACTCGAAGACGGAAGCGTCAACGACCTTTCCGGTGTTTGGCCACGCATCTCAATGTTTGAAAGCTTGTCTGAAGCTGCCGGTGAAGAGATCACCCCAGAAACCCCAATCGAGAAGCTCAAGAAGCTCGCCGAAAAGGTTGAAATCGAAATCGACCACCCGCTTCACGGTAAGTATGTTGAAGAACTTTGGGAGCACTTCGTCAAGGGCGGACTAGAAAAGCCCACCTTCGTAATCGACTTCCCGGTCGACACCTCACCACTAACTCGCGACCACCGCTCGAAGTCGGGCGTTGTCGAGAAGTGGGATCTCTACATCAAGGGTTACGAACAGGCCACGGGTTACTCCGAGTTGGTCGACCCAGTAATTCAGCGAGCACGCTTTATCGAACAGGTAACCCTGGCAGCAGCCGGAGACCCTGAAGCCATGAAGCTTGACGAAGACTTCCTGAAGGCACTCGAATTCGGTATGCCACCATCGGGCGGTATGGGAATGGGCATCGACCGCCTGCTGATGAGCCTCACCGGCCTCGGCATTCGCGAGACCATTATGTTCCCACTGGTGAAATAATGGCAGTTTTCTGGGACGTCCTCGGATCACTGATTCCACCGGTATTTATCGGGCTGCTTTTCTGGTTCATCATGCGAGCCATCCTCCGCGCCGACTCGAAAGAGCGTGAGGTCTACGCCGAGATCGAGGCCGAGGAACGAGCCAAGCTAGAGGCTAAAAAGCCTGCCAAAAAGGGCTAACGCTTAGGGCGAACAAGCCTATTTTGTGTCAGGTTGGCTCGCTAACCTGATTACATGTTCGAGAAATTTACTGACAAAGCCCGTCGCGTCGTCGTCCTTGCTCAAGAAGAAGCAAAGATGCTGAACCACAACTACATCGGCACCGAGCACCTACTCTTGGGTCTAATCCACGAAGGTGAAGGCGTTGCTGCCAAGGCTCTAGAGGCACTGAGCATTAGCCTCGAGTCGGTTCGCGAGCAGGTTCAGGAGATCATCGGCCAGGGCCAGACTCCTCCAACCGGACACATTCCTTTTACTCCTCGTGCCAAGAAGGTTCTTGAGCTTTCGCTTCGCGAGGCGCTACAGCTTGGCCACTCATACATTGGCACCGAGCACCTGCTTCTCGGTTTGATTCGCGAAGGCGAAGGCGTTGCCGCTCAGGTGCTAGTAAAACTTGGCGCAGATTTAAATCGAGTTCGCCAACAAGTTATTCAATTACTCTCTGGCTACCAAGGTAAAGAAGCTGTTGCTG
>JALQVK010000175.1 GCA_023260375.1 Rhodoluna sp.
ACCGAGAACCGATGTGCCGAGCGGCATTATTTCCTGTGACTCCCCCGAGCCCTGCAACCACTTACCGATGGTTTCTGGTGAGCAGGGATTGATTTTTATTTTTGATGTAACAACATCACTTTGAACCGAGGGCTTTGAGCCAAGCGGCATTACTCCCAGCACTAGTAGCACTGGCAATGTCAGCCCAAAAGCTGCGACTTTGGGAAATCTTCTGGCGATACGTCGTCCAGACAACATCGATTTAATAACACTGGCGTCTACAGACACGAAAAGTTTTGGAGTTCTTGAACTTGCATCCACGTGTTCGAGTGAGCCTAAAGATTGGAGCCGGCTGGCGAATTTCAGCCAGGAACCATTCCAGGGATTTGGAACAAGTTCCAAACCTTCAAGCTGCTGAATTACCCGATATCCCTTGAGGCGAGTTCTATCGGGTTTTGTTTGGTTCTTGGCGTGATTTCCCATGATGTGATGATTTCACGAGCGCTCATGGGAATTTCAGAGTGCCAGAAATCTGTTAGTTATATCGACGACAAATAGAATTGAACAATGCCTGAATTCATCGAACTGGGACTTTCCCCAAATTTCGTGGGCTATGACGAAGCCTGGGATTTTCAGCGCACTATCCACTCCGAAGTCGCCGGCGGCAATCGCCCCAACACGGTAATTCTTCTGGAGCACACTCCGGTCTACACAGCTGGTAAGCGAACCGAAGGTGTTGAATACCCTCAAGATGGAACGCCGGTTATCGAAACCGACCGAGGTGGCAAAATAACCTGGCATGGCCCTGGTCAATTAGTCGGATACCCGATCATGCAGCTTCCCAGACCGATTGACGTTGTCGGTTACGTTCGTTGGTTAGAACAAGTCCTCATCGATTCAATTGCAGAATTTGGCTTGGTAACCGAACGCGTCGAAGGACGTTCGGGTGTTTGGGCTCCACTAAATGGGACCCATGTCAAAGTTGCAGCGATCGGCATCCGTGTTTCCGAGCACACCACAATGCACGGCTTTGCTTTGAATTGCAATAATTCGTTGCAGCCATACGAAAACATAATTGCTTGCGGAATCACCGATGCCAAGACCAGCACCCTGACAGAATTGCTAGGACGAGATATTACTCCTGCAATGGCAGCCGAAGTCATAAAACGCCACCTAGGTGAGATCGAGAAGGTAAAAAGTTGAGTGAACAAAAACCGGAGCGAAAGCTACTCCGAATTGAGGCACGAAACTCTTCGGTTCCGATTGAAAAGAAGCCCGAATGGATTAAGACCGTGGCCAAAATGGGCCCCGAGTATCAGGCGCTGCAAACCCTGGTAAAGGGTGAAGGGCTTCACACTGTTTGCCAGGAAGCTGGCTGCCCAAACATCTTTGAATGCTGGGAAGACCGTGAAGCTACCTTCTTAATTGGCGGCTCACAATGCACTCGACGCTGCGATTTCTGTCAGATTGATACCGGTAAACCAGATGACTTCGATGCTGATGAGCCTAGACGAGTTGGCGAGTCTGTATCGCGAATGAACTTGCGTTACGCAACCGTCACCGGCGTTGCCCGCGACGACCTTGAAGACGAAGGTGCCTGGCTTTATGCCGAAACGATTCGCCAGATTCACGCTCAGTCGCATGGCACGGGTGTAGAAATTTTGGTTCCCGACTTTTCTGGAAAACCTGAACTTTTGCAGCAGGTATTCGATGCCAAGCCTCAGGTTTTCGCTCATAACTTGGAAACTGTTCCAAGAATTTTTAAAGAAATTCGCCCGGCTTTCCGCTACGAACGTTCACTCGACGTTCTTACCCAGGCGCGCAACGCAGGAATGGTTACTAAGTCAAACCTAATTTTGGGTATGGGAGAAACACGTGAGGAGATCTCCCAAGCTCTGGTTGATCTTTACCAGGCCGGTACCGACATCATCACCATCACCCAGTACCTGAGACCATCGGTACGTCACCACCCAGTTACACGTTGGGTGAAACCCGAAGAGTTTGTTGAATTGAAACAAGAAGCCGAAGCAATTGGGTATTTGGGTGTTTTGAGTGGACCACTTGTTCGAAGTTCATATCGAGCTGGCCGCCTTTGGGCCGGATCGATGGTAAAGAAGGGCTTCGAGATTCCAGAGAACTTGCGACACCTAGCAGAAGAAGCGTTGAAACAAGGCTTCGCTCAGGCTGTCGGCGACTAAACTTTTTCACTATGGCTAAAAAGATCGAGAACAAAGAACCAAGTCAAGTTGCACAGATCATCACTGTGCTGAAGAGAACTATTGAACTTGACCGAAAAAACCTATGGATCATCCTAGGTTCGGTGCTTTTGGTGCTAGGTGTAGGTGTTGGTTTCACAACTTCCTTCTTCCAGGCTGGTAACTGGATCACTGGGATTCTCCTCATAATCCTTACTCTCTTGGCCGTTTTTGTGACTTTTTCGCTTGTGCTAACTAGACGCGCTGAGAAGGCGGCCTACAGTTCATGGGAAGGTCAATTAGGCGCGGTCGGTGCGGTACTGCAGAGCGTTCTTCGACGTAACTGGCGCGGGAGTGAACAGCCGGTTGCTGTAAACCCAAAAAGCCGTGATGCTGTTTATCGAATTGTCGGTCCAGCTGGAATTGTTTTAGTTGGCGAAGGACACCAAAACGGTTCACAAGTATTGGTTGATGCCGAGCGCAGAAAATTGGTCAAGATTGCACCTGGAGTTCCTGTGCACGCACTATACGTAACCGAGTCAGCCCACGCGCTAAAGCTTGCCGATCTTCGCAAAGCGATCAACAAGTTGCCAAAATCGCTCAAGCGAACCGAGATTCGTGTCGTTGGCGCCAGACTGGCTGCACTTGGTGTGAACTTGCCAATTCCTAAGGGCATCGATCCTCGTCGTGCACGTCCAGTGCGTAAATAGGTTCGTTAACTTTTTACATTGCCGAAACATTAATTGGTGCAGGTCACACCTGCCCTTTGAGTAAACTTTGAGTGTAGGCCTAATGGTGTGCCTCGAATCCGCACAAACTTTTTGAAGGGATTACCCAATGTTCAAGTCCGCAGCCGAGGTGATTAAGTTCATCAAGGACGAAGACGTCAAGTTCCTTGACGTTCGTTTCACCGACCTACCAGGTGTTCAGCAGCACTTCAACCTTCCAGCAAGCATGATCGATGAAGACTTCTTCGTTGACGGTCAGTTGTTCGATGGTTCGTCTATCCGTGGTTTCGCATCAATCCACGAATCAGACATGCAGCTAATCCCTGACGTAACCACCGCTTACCTAGACGCTTTCCGCGTTGAGAAGACCCTGGTCGTCATCTTCGACATCTACAACCCACGTAATGGTGAGGTTTACGGTCGCGACCCTCGCATGACCGCAAAAAAGGCTGAGGCTTACCTTCAGTCAACCGGAATCGCCGACACCGCATTCTTCGCTCCAGAAGCTGAATTCTTCATCTTCGACGACGTTCGTTACCACTACGGGCAGAACAGCTCTGGTCACTTCATCGACTCCGACGAAGCTGCCTGGAACTCGAACCGCGTAGAAATCGACCCACAGACCGGTCGCGGCAACAACCTCGCCAACAAGACTCCTTACAAGGGTGGTTACTTCCCTGTTTCGCCAGTTGACAAGCACGTCGACATGCGCGACCAGATCGTTCTTGAGCTAGCTGCAGCCGGCCTTTCGGTTGAGCGTAGCCACCACGAAGTGGGTACCGCAGGTCAGGGTGAAATCAACTACCGTTTCGACACCCTAGTCCACGCTGCCGACGACATCTTGAAGTTCAAGTACATCGTCAAGAACGTAGCAGACCAGTTCGGCAAGGTTGCCACCTTCATGCCAAAGCCACTTTTCGGTGACAACGGTTCAGGTATGCACGTTCACCAGTCGCTCTGGAAGGATGGCAAGCCATTGTTCTACGACGAGAACGGCTACGGCGGTCTATCTGACATCGCTCGCTGGTACATCGGCGGTATCCTCAAGCACGCTCCAAGCTTGCTTGCATGGACCAACCCAACCGTAAACAGCTACCA
>JALQVK010000181.1 GCA_023260375.1 Rhodoluna sp.
ACCTTGCCGACCATAATCTTTCGACTCTTACGACGAGGCGTAAGAACTGGTGGTGGAGTCTGGATGGAACCTAGATTGACTGCAGGCATGTCTCAAGCATAACCGCGAGGCTAGAGCTTCACAGGGTTCACGAAGTCAACCACGATCATCAGAACTCCTGCAACCAATAACAGCAGGAACATAAACTGCGCGATTGGTGCCATCAAAGCGGTATCGATTCGACCCGGATCCTTGCGACCCAGAAGCCTGAACGACCCGCGCTTGAGGTATTCATAGACGCCACCAGCAACATGCCCACCATCTAGTGGAGGTAGCGGAATCATGTTGAAAGCAAATAGTGCCAGGTTCAATGAACCCAAAAGCATCAGATTCGAGTAGACCTTGTCCAAGACGTCGGCTGAAGAAGACGAGACCTGACCGGCTACCTGCCCAATTCCAACCACTGAAATCGCCGAATCACCACCGCGCGCCGTCCCCGTAAACAATGAAGACACCGACGAATAAACCTGCTGCGGGAACTGGAAAATGAATCCAAAGGTTTGACCTACCGAAGTGAAGCCATAACCAACCGAATCGCCTAGAGAAATGGTCTGACGTTCAAATCCCATGCGAACCCCGATGTATGGGCGCACCACGTTCACAACATTGCCGGAGGCATCCAGGGTTGGCAGCGAAGCTTCAACCGGAGTAACCGAAAGAGTCTGCTCTGCTCCCCCGCGCTTTACAACGAGCGAGTGACTAGCCAATGGCTTTGCTACCAAAGCCGCCAACAGTGGATCAGCAGAAGCAACCGCCTTGCCGTCAATGGACAAAACCTCATCGCCAGAACGCAGTCCCGCTAGGAAGGCCGGCGTGCGAATGGACTCTGGCAAGCAGGTGTCTTCAGCATGAAGCATTTGCTCCTGGCATTCGTAAACATTCTCAACCTTGGTCCCTTGGGTCCACGAACCAATTCCAGAAAGAGCAATCGAGATCAAAAGCAAACCAAGAATCAGATTCACTGTAGGACCCCCGAGCATGATGATGATTCGCTGCCAAGCTGGCTTCGACCACAAAGTGCGTTCTTCATCGCCGGCAACCATATGCTCCGAGTGAGCCGAGCGGGATTGAGAAATTACTCCACCAAAACGACGCTTAGCATCAGGCTTGTCTGGATTTTCCGGCGGATACATGCCAATCATGCTGATGAAACCACCGAGCGGAATGGCTCGAACCGAATACTCGGTCTCACCAATCTGCTTCCTCCAAAGCTTCGGACCGAAACCGATTGCCCAGTGCGGCACCTTGACCCCAAAGAGTTTGGCCGGAATTAAATGGCCAAACTCGTGAAGGCCAATTGAAATGGCCAAACCAAAAACCACGATCACAATGCCGAGGATGTAGAGCAAAACTTCGTTCACGCCACAAACCTAGCGTTAGATTCTGACAGTTTGCTTAGCAAGCATTTGCCATCTGGCCGTGAGCCCGATCACGAGCCCAAACCTCAGCCGCCAACACCGACTCAAGGGTCAAAGAATCTGGTGCCGAATGAGCATCAACCACCCGCT
>JALQVK010000049.1 GCA_023260375.1 Rhodoluna sp.
AGGACAAACCATTTATGGCGCTTCGAAAGCAGCCATCAAATTGTTCACCGAGGGTTTGCGCATGGAGCTCTTTGGCAGCAACGTTGGAGTTGCCCTGGTGTTCCCTGGAGCGGTTGCCACCAATATCTCGACTAACTCGAAGGCAGTTACCGAGAAGGAAGCCGCGGCCATGGCAGAGAAAGCGGGTTCATTCAAGATGACCTCGTCGCCCGATGCAGCGGCCAAGATCATTGAAGGCTTTGAGAAGAACGTTTATCACGGCTTCGCTGGCGCCGATGCTCAAATGATGGACCGCATCTCGCGGGTTGCCCCGGAGCAAGCAGCCAAGATCATCCAAAAGCAGATGGCAAGCTTGCTGGGCTAGTGACCTTCACGCTCCAGCTGAGCACCTTCAACATCCACGTCTGGGAGGATGCGGTCAAGCCACTTTGGAATCCACCAAGCGGCTTTTCCAAGAACGGTTAGCGCAGCCGGCATGATAAGCAGTCGCACAATGAAGGCGTCGAACAGTACTCCGGCACCGAGTGCGAAGCCGATTGGACGAATCATGGTTGATTCCGAGAACATGAATGAACCAAATACCGAAACCATGATCGAAGCGGCAGCCAAAACCACTGAACGGCTTAGTTTCAAACCGTGGTTCACAGAATCCTTCGGGCTCAAACCATGCACGAAAGCTTCACGCATGCCGGTTGCCAAGAAGAGTTGGTAGTCCATCGCCAAACCGAACAAGATACCAATCGAGATGCTCGGTAGGAAGTTCATGATTGGACCCGGGTCGTGAACGTCGGTTAGGAAACCTAACCAACCCCACTGGAACACGGCCACTACTAATCCGAGTGCCGCCGAGATGGAAAGCAAGAAACCGGCCGATGCAACGATTGGAACGGCAATCGAGCGGAAGACCAAAATCATCAACAGGATGGATAGCAAGATCACCACTGTTAGGTAGAGCGGAAGCACCGACGACATTCTTTGAGAGATGTCGATGTTCATTGCCGCCAAACCGGTGACACCGATCTCTGCGTTGTACTTGCTCTTGATTTCCGAAGCCAAACCGCGAACGTCATAGACCAGCTGGGTGGTCTCGATTTCTGAAGGTCCGGTTTTAGGAACCAGCACAAACAGGTACTTGGTTCCGTCATCGGAAACTGAGCCAGGCAGAGCAACATCAACGTTTTTCAAAGTGTCGAGGCGTTCGGCCACTTCCGATTTGAAAGTGTTGACCGCATTGTCATCGGCCAACTTGTTTGGAACCGTAACGATGGTTAGAACCTGACCGTTTGCTCCTGGACCAAAAGCCTTTGAGATCAACTGGAAAGACTTGTACTGGGTTGAGCTAACCGGTTCGGCGCTGCCATCCGGTAACCCTAAACGCATGCTGAAGAACGGAATTGCCACAATCGACAGCGCAATAATTCCGGAAACCATGGTTAGCCAAGGGTGACGAACCACCAGCGCCGGCTTGGCCAAACCCTGCTCGCGCAGTTTGGCTTCTTTTTTAGTTTCCTTGCCAATGTGAGCTCGCTCTTTCTTGGAGAGCGCTTTCATTCCAATTAGCGACATTAGCGCTGGAGTCAAAGTGATGGCGAGCAGAATTGAGATTGCAATTGCAACCGACGCCATGGTTCCCATGAGGCCTAGGAATCCAACTCCAGTGATGTTCAGTGCCAACAGAGCGATGATCACGGTCAGTCCGGCAAACACTACGGCGTTGCCTGAAGTTCCATTGGAAAGAGCGATTGAAGCCTTGAGCTCCATGCCGTTCTTGAGCTGCTTACGGTGACGGTTGAACAGGAACAACGCGTAGTCGATTCCAACCGCAAGTCCGAGCATCACACCGAGAACCGGAGTGGTTGAGCTCATTTCAATCACGCCAGAGAGACCCAAGGTGATGGCCGCGGAAATTCCAACTCCGATGATTGCCGAGATTAGAGGTAGTCCCGCTCCAATCAAGGTTCCAAGCATTAGGAACAACACGAGGGCGGCGATTACTAGACCCATGATTTCACCAATGCCCAGTAGTCCCCCGAGTGATTGGGTTAGCTCTTTGGTGTACTCAACCTGAACACCCGCAATTGGTTTTGACTGAATGTAATCGACAACGTCGGTCTTTTGATAGGTCTCTAATTCGATACCTGGTTTCGTGAACTGAATTTGAGCCATAGCGGTGGTTTCGTCTTCGGAAAGCAAACCGAAACCTTTGGACACCTGGAAAAGGCGATCGCCAATTAGGAGCTCCTGCTCCTTGTCGGCCAAAGTCTTCTTGCCTTCGTCCAACTTCTTTTGACCATCGGCTAGAGCGGCAACGCCGGCGTAGTACTTCGCCAAACCAGCTTCATACTGGCTTTTTCCAGTGTTGTACTGAGTTAGACCCGCCTCGTATTGGGCAATTCCAGCAGTTGCGGCGGCAAGGTAACCACTTGCGGTTTGATACTGAGCAGAAGAAGTTCCGAAGTACTGTTCGGCAAGTTGAACAGCAGACTGTAGCGTCGACAAGTTCGCCTTGGCGTTTTCGTAGTCTGCTTTTCCAGCAGCCAACTGGGCTTTCGCCGACTTCAACTGATTGGCTGCCGAATCGAGCTGCGACTTAGCGCTAACTAGCTTCGCTTTACCGTCGATGATTTTCTGTTCGTTGGCAGCAATCGTTGCTTTGGCTTCGGCGATTTTCACCTTGCCGTCGGCAATTTTGGCTTCGGCTTCGGACTTGGTGACTGCAAGTTTGAATGGGTCGATGGTATCGGCCACCGCTTCCATGGTTTTCACGTGATCGAGAATCTTGGCAATAGCGGTTTTCTCGTC
>JALQVK010000053.1 GCA_023260375.1 Rhodoluna sp.
TCGCATTGAGATAGGCATCGAAGGCTTTCGCACAGGAGTACCGCCATCAAAACCTGCAGCGATAACCGTGATTCGCATTTCATCCCCTAGGGAATCGTCGTAGGAGACACCGAAGATCACGTTGGCGTTTGGACTGACCGATTCCTGGATCAAAGCGGAAGCTTCTGAGACTTCATGAAGACCCATGTTGCCAGCAGCTTGAACCAGCATTAGTACACCGTGTGCTCCATCAATACCAGCTTCGAGAAGCGGATTGTTGATTGCCTTTTCTGCAGCCTTGATGTGACGATCCTCACCCTTGGCACTACCAATACCCATAAGAGCGGTGCCAGCATTTTGCATGACCGAGCGAACATCTGCAAAGTCGAGGTTGATGGCGCCTGGGATTGCGATTAGGTCGGTGATTCCCTGTACGCCTGAACGAAGTACATCGTCGGCTACCTTTAGCGCATTATCAAGACTGATTGCTAGGTCATCAATGTCTAGCAAACGCTGGTTTGGCACCACAATGAGGGTGTCTACCTGCGACTGAAGCTCTTCAATTCCCTTTTGAGCCTGCTGTGCACGTCTAGGGCCTTCCCAAGTGAATGGACGACTTACTACGCCAACAGTTAGAGAACCTGCCTCCTTGGCGATTCTGGCCACGACTGGTGCTGCACCAGTTCCGGTGCCACCGCCTTCACCGGCAGTAACAAAAACCATGTCTGCGCCACGTAGAGCGGCCTCGAGTTCTTCGACGTGCTCTTCAGCCGCGCGACGGCCGACTTCTGGGTCAGCGCCTGCACCGAGGCCGCGGGTGGTTTCACGACCGATGTCAATCTTGACGTTTGCTGAGCTCATGGCTAACTGCTGAGCGTCGGTGTTTACGGCAATGAATTCAACGCCACGGAGTCCGGCTTCGATCATTCGATTAACAGCGTTGACGCCTGCGCCACCGACTCCAACCACTTTGATTTCGGCTAGGTAGTTCTGTTGTTGTGCCATGAGTTACCTCCATTTTGCGAACCTTAAACCTCACGCTGAACGTTAAAGAAAGTTCGTGTTTTATCACTGCGCCTAGAAATTACGCCGAAAAATGAGGAAAACTTCGGAAGTCGAAAGGTGTGTCGCGCTAGTAAACCGAAGGCTGACTTGGTGATGAAACGTCGAAGGTGGCATTGAAGTGATTTGCATAATGTTTCATCAACGCTGCCAAAACACTTGCTTTCAAAGCAGGCTCAGATGCGTCCCCCCAGAAAATCTGTTGAGAGTACGAACGTAGATCCAAAACCACGTTGTCCTTTGAAGAAGCCGAAACCCCGGAAACGTTTGGTAAAAGCTGCAACGGCAAACTCAGTAAGACTTCGACAGCTGATTTGAAAGAACCTGAACTCGATGGATTCCCAGCATTATGAATAGTTGGCAGCTTATCTGAGGCTTTCGCCCGGCCTAGTTGCACGCCTGCAGCATCGTAAAGGTATGGAACATCGTTGATGTTAACAATGGCAATTGCACTGCGTTCAACAACCACAACTCGCAATTTGCTTGGTGGCATCGCCACGGCAGAAACCGAATCAATTAGTTGATACTTCGAAAGTTTCGAGGCTAACTCGTCGCTGGTTATCTGAGGAAGCGGCTTTCCCTTGAGGTAGTTCAAATCCTTCGCAATCGCACTAGCCGAAACGCGATTCGCGCCGACCACTTCAATCTCACGCACCGCCAGCAAAGGCGAAACCACTGCGACGATGACCAAAACAACTAAAACCAAAACTGCACTGGCCGAAGCCAGGAAAACTTTTCTACCGAAATCAATCCGAGGCCGGAGCTTTGAAACATTGGCTCGACTGATTTTTTCTTGGACATTAAGTCGTTGCGCTTGCTTACGAACCACCAATTTTGAAGGCGCAGGCTTCTTTTCCTTTGGCGCTCTAACATTCTTCTTTGGAAAAAGCGGAACGACGGTGGCAAGTTTCTTTGGCTTGCCTGCACCACTTCTCGAAGGAGGTCGTTGCAATTCCTAACCTTCTAAAGCGTCAAGAATTTGCGGAACCATTCGATAAACATCGCCGCATCCCATAGTGATTATGAAGTCGCCATCGTTCGCTAGTGAAGCAGCGACTGCTGGAGCATCATCCCAGAGGGGAACGTAGTGGACCTGATTGGCATCCTGGAAACTGTCTGAAACCAACTGGCCAGTTACTCCAGGTTCTGGATCTTCGCGAGCCGCGTAGATGTCCAATACAACAACTTGGTCGCTGAGCGACAAAGCCTCTGCAAATTCTCGGTGCATAAGTCTGGTTCGACTGTAAAGGTGCGGTTGGAAAACTGTGATCAACTTGCCCTCGCCGACTACAGCCCTGGCTGCTGATAAAGCAGCGGCGACTTCAGTAGGGTGATGGGCGAAATCGTCATATACGCTCACACCACGTCGAATCCCATGCAATTCAAATCGGCGTTCAGTTCCATTGAAAGTGGAAATACCTGCTAAAGATTTCTCTGGGTCAAAGCCAAGGCCTACCAACACCGCGAATGCTCCCGCGGCGTTGATTGCGTTGTGTTCGCCCGGAACGTTCAAAACCGCGGAGTATTCATTTCCTTCAAATTTCAAAGAGAAAGAAACTCGGGCTCCACTGGCGTCGATTGAAGTTAGCTGGACGTCGGCCGAACTGGCCTTGCCAAATGTCAGAACACGTTTGCCACTCATCAGTTTCGAAACCCTAACCGCGCCTGGGTCATCCGAGCTAATGGCAACAAATTCTTTGGAGCCTTGAGCAAACTTGGCAAACTCTGCCTCAAACGCTTCGAGAGACCCGTAGTGATCCAAGTGATCTGGATCGACATTGGTAATAAGGGCTACGGCGGTGTCATAGTGAAGGAACGAGCCATCCGACTCGTCGGCCTCGATAATAAATAGCTCATCTTTTCCGCTTGCGCTTGAGGCGCCAAGCTCTGCGATAACTCCGCCATTCACAAAACTCGGCTCCACACCAAGTCGAAGCAGCCCAGTAATTACCATTCCAGTGCTCGTAGTTTTACCATGAGCTCCCGCGACGGCGACTAAACGGTGCTTTGTCGTGAGATAGGCCAATGCTGCAGAACGGTGAAGAACTGGAATTCCGCGTTCCTTGGCCAAAAGGTATTCGGGATTGGTTGGCCAAAGTGCCGATGTGACCACAACCGTGTCAGGATTTCCAAGATTCTCAGCCGCATGCCCGATGTGGATGGTGGCACCGAGTTCACGTAATGCAGCCACATTCGACGTATCGCGCAGGTCGGAGCCGGTTACCTTGTGACCCATTCCAATTAGGATGCGAGCGATGCCGCTCATGCCTGAGCCACCAATTCCAATGAAATGGATAGTACCTAGGTCATCTGGAACAGGTTGCGAAAAGTCTGGCTTAATCATTTTTACCTCTGGTCAAGACTATTTGTCGGTCGCGTCTTTATTCGGCAAGACACCTCTAATGAGCTGGAACAGGCGATCAGTGCCGTCTGCAATACTTGCAGCCTTAGCAGCGATACTCATTGCCTTGAGACGCTTTGGATTTGAAATCAAAGGAATTACCTGATCGCGCACGTAATCACTCGTGAAAGCAGAATCGTCAACAAGGACACCCCCGCCAACTTCAACGAGATCGGCTGCATTAAACTTTTGCTCGCCGTTTCCAATCGGGTAGGGAACAAAAACACTGGGAAGACCAAAACTTCCGAATTCGCAAACTGTTGATGCTCCAGCGCGACAAACTGCCAAGTCTGCCGCAGCCATGGCCAGGTCCATTCGATCGCTGTACTTGATTCGAACTAGAGATTTCGAGTGAATTTCGGGCAAATCAGAATTCCCGCCGACAATGTGTAGAACCTGAATGCCAGCAGCATCCAGCGAACTTTGCGCTTCAGAAATTGCCGAATTTATGCTTCTGGCACCGAGCGAACCGCCCGTGACCAAAAGGGTTGCTACATCTGGCTGAAGACCGAGCGCCAATCGGCTTTCTCGCTTGTCAGAGTTCAAAATAGCCTGTTCAATTTCGGCTCGCAATGGCATGCCGGTTAACTGCGCACCAGGAATTTTTGTGGACTTGAAGGCCACGGCAACTGCACTGGCATTCTTCGCCCCGAGCCTATTAGCCATACCTGCTAAAGCGTTAGCTTCATGAATCACATAGGGAATTCGAGAACGACGGGCCGCAACATAGGCAGGTGCACTGGCGTAGCCGCCGAAGCCAACCACTACATCAATCTTTTTGGCTTTGATAATTTCCTGAATGTCTTTGACGGCTATCAGAAACTGAAAAGGAAACTTGACGGCGTAGAGGTCTAGTTTCCTAGGAAATGGCAGTCGATTGATCGTAAGAAGTTCGAAACCGCGTTCTGGTACTAGCTTGGATTCCAGGCCTTCTTTGGTGCCTAGTGCATAAATTCCTGAAGCCTGCTCGGTTTGGCGAATCCGCTCCGCTAGAGCCAACAGCGGGTTCACGTGTCCCCCGGTTCCTCCGCCGGCTAGTAGATAGTTAGTCATCGGCGAGAACCTACTACTCTCAAACGAGGTGCCATATGGTTATTACGTTCTATGCCCATGACCATACCAAGTGCCATAAGAGTTGCAACCATAGACGTACCACCGGAAGAAATCATAGGGAGGTTTACTCCAAGCACTGGAAGCATCGTTAGAACAACCGAAATGTTTATGAAAGCTTGCCCAACAATCCAAAAGGTAACTCCGTAAACGAACAACTGCTCGTAGACGTCGTTGGTTTTTTTAGCAATCCTGAACAGCGTTATACCCAAATAAACAAACAGTGCAATAACAATCAATGCACCGATTAACCCGTACTCTTCCCCGATGATTGCAAAAATGAAGTCATTCTGAGCTTCTGGAATCCAGCTCCACTTCATCTTTGAGTTTCCTGGCCCGGCTCCGAATAATCCTCCAGCTGCGAAAGCCCACTTTCCATGCTCGGCCTGCCAGTTGTACTGGTTTGGATCTGGAGCGTTTGGAAATAGCCAGGCCATGATGCGTCCACGTCTCGAGCCACCTAGGGAAAACATAAGCAACACGCCTAGTGCGCCACCGGCAAGGAGCCATTTGAGAAAGCGATTAGGCAATCCGCCCACGAAGAACATACCGGCCAAGACGATTGCCATAACAATCATGGTGCCCATGTCTTTACTCATCAGGCCAACAAAAACGAAGATGGTTCCGAAGGCAGCAACCGGTGGAATCCAAAACTGCCAATCTTCCTTATCGAAAGCACTTCTTCCAACCACGAAACTCGCCACCATCATAATTAGTGCAATTTTGAGAAATTCAGACGGCTGTACGGTCGCAATTCCAAGGTTCAACCAGTTTCTGTTTCCATTCACTGACTTTCCAAGGAAAGTGAACAGCACCAGCAACTGCGCAATCAGGGCTCCAATGGCGAGAATTGGTCCTAGTTTGCGCGCGGTTTGAGGTTTCATGTAGGCACACCAAACTAGGGCAACCGCACCGGCTCCCATTCCCAATAATTGAGATCGCATCTCGCCAAAAGGATTTGCGTTATTTTTCACGGAATCTACATAAGACGACGAGTAGACCATTAGTGAACCGAAAAGCGCCAGAAAGATAATCAACATCCAAAGCGATTTGAACTCGGCTGATTGGCCTCTAAAAACTGTATTGAGCACCCCACGCAAGTCGGTCATTCTTCGATCTAAGAATTCTTTACCGTTGGTTCGTTTAGCCATTTTCTGCTCCGGCTACGAGTTTTACAGCGTCGGCGAATTGACGTCCACGATCTGCATAATCTTTGAATTGATCCATCGAAGCACTGGACGGGGCCAGTAACACGGTATCTCCGGCACCGGCCAATGATTTAGCAGCTGTGACCGCTCGCAACATGACCGATTCACCATCACCGATTTCGATGACTGGGACGTCTGGAGCTTTGGAAGCCAAAGCGGCGAGTACTGGCTCGCGGTCAAGGCCAATTACGATTGCCGCTTTTAGGCGAGAAGCCGAAGCTTCAACCAGAGGAGTGATGTCGACACCCTTAAGTAAGCCGCCGACGATCCAAACCACGGAATCGAAAGATGATAGCGAAGCGGCAGCCGCATGCGGGTTTGTGGCCTTGGAATCATCGATCCAAGCAACCGAGTCTTTTTCCAGAATTAATTCAATTCGGTGGGCGTCCAACTTAAACGATGAAATGCCCATTTGAATAGCCTTTGCTGGAACGCCAAAGGCACGTACCAACGCGGCCGCAGCGGCAATGTTCTGGAGCAGATGCTTGGTAACAACACCGATTTGCTCGATGTCGGAGAATTCTGCCAAAAACTCCAACTCTTTGGCTTTGCGGTTTGGCGAGTAAGCGTTGTCGATTAGTAAACCATCGGTGTAGCCAACGCTAGAAGGACCGGGGAAACCGGTCGAAAAACTAATTGCTCGGGCACCTTCTTGAACATCAGCAGCTTCTACCAACGCCATGGTTCTCGGATCTGCCTCGTTGAAAACGCAGGCGGCTTCCACGTTCTCAAAAATTTTGCCCTTTGCCTTTTGATATTCTTCAAAAGATCCATGCCAATCAATATGGTCCAAATCGATATTCAAAACAGCAGAAGCGAATGGCTTTATCGGTCCAAGGTAATGCAACTGGAAACTTGAAAGTTCGACTACAAGCACATCAAGTCCGTCTTCGTTTCGGATTGAATCCAGAATTGGGGTCCCAATGTTTCCGCAAGCTTCTGCTCGCAGACCAGCTGCTCGCAAGATGTGAGTGACTAGTTGGACTGTCGTGGTTTTTCCGTTAGTTCCCGTGATGCAAATCCAGTCAGCCGGACGACCGACTTTATCGCGAAGCCGCCATGCCAAGTCAATATCGGTCCAAATGGGAATACCCCGGTTGGAAGCCCACTGGATTGCCTTTGAGTCTGGCTTGAAACCAGGTGATGTTATTACGAGTTCAGGATCATACGCATCAACGGCCCCTACAAAATTGACTGCATTTTCTCCGATGAGAGAAGGGAGCCCCAAGACGTCTAGGAGATCCAAGTATTCTGGTTCAGCCTTTTCCGCGACAACCAAAACTTTGGCACCCAACTCATTCAGGGTGTCGGCAACCGAGAAGCCAGACACACCCAACCCAAAAACGGCGACTCGGAGGTCTTTCCATTCCGAGTGCCAACTAGTTAGTGCTTCGAGTTTTGCCATGGCCTAGGCATAGGTCCATTCGAGATAGAAGAAACCTACGCCCGACAAGACACACAATGCGCCGATGAGCCAGAACCTCACGACGATTGTGATCTGTTGCCAACCTTTTTGTTCGAAGTGATGGTGCAATGGGCTCATCAGGAACACTCTACGACCGGTTCCGGTTCGCCACTTGGTGATTTTGAAGAAAACTCTTTGAATAATCACTGATCCGGTAACGATTACAAAAAGACCGCCGATTGGAATGAGCAATAATTCGGTTCGGGTAAGTATTGCTAAAGCGGCCAATGCCCCGCCCAGTCCGAGTGACCCGGTGTCGCCCATGAATATTTGAGCTGGAGAAGTGTTCCACCAAAGGAAACCGATTAGCGAGCCGACGACAGCTGAAGCGACCACGGCGAGGTCAAGTGAATCTTTCACCTCGTAACAGTTGTGAAGGTCTGGGAGGCGGAAACATGAATTATTGAATTGCCAGAAGCCAATAATTGCGTAGGCTCCAATTGCCATTGCCTAAGAACCAGTTGCAAGGCCATCGAGACCATCTGCAATGT
>JALQVK010000140.1 GCA_023260375.1 Rhodoluna sp.
GCAAGAGACTTTCGCCAAGGCTTATCGCTACTGGCACACCTTCGAACAGGGAACCAATATCAACGCCTGGCTCGGAAAAATCCTTCACAACACTGCAATTAATCGTGGAATGAAGGAAGCTAAACACGCCAAAGTCGGTGACCTAGACGAGCTCAAGGACTACCAGGTCGGGGAATCTGGAAAATCGGTCACCACACGTGCAAATCTCTCCGCGGAAGCTGAAGCTATCGCCAGATTGGCTTCAAATGACGTGCAAGACGCCGTGGACAACCTAAAACCGGAATTTCAGGCAGTTGTCCAAATGGCAATTGTCGATGGTTACTCATACCAGGAAATCGCCGACATTTTGAACATCAAAATCGGCACAGTAATGTCTCGACTACATCGCGGGAAGAAATACCTAAGAGAAGCGCTTTATAACTACGCAGAGCAAGAAGGGTACGACGTTTCGGCGGCTGCAAAAGAAGCAGTAATCAAAGAAACGAAGAAGGGTAAGAAAAAGTGAGCAACGAGCCAATCGACTGCGAAGAATGCCAAGAGCAGGTTCACGAGTACCTCCAGCGCGAGGTAAACGAAGACATTGCCGCGGCTATCACTGCCCATCTCGCTAACTGCGATCACTGTGAAGAGATGTACAACACCGAAGATCAGTTGAACCAAGTAATTCGTAATGCCTGTCAAACCGAGGCGCCAGAAGAGCTAATTGCAAAAATCCGCAAGCACATTGCGGAAATCGGCTAGGCCAAATAACCTAACGCGTTACCCACAATCACCGCTCGTTGGCTTTCGCCAAGAGAAATGTGACCTTCTCCTGGAACGAAATTCATTTTTGCGGTTGGAATGTGTTTTTCAAGCCAATAACCGTGTGCATGCGGAACCATAAAGTCATCATTTCCCTGCCAAAGTTCAACCGGCTGAGAAATCTTAGCTAGATCGAAACCCCAGTTCTCAACGAACGCTAAATCGTCGTCCATCCAACCGTAGTAGTCGACTTCGAGAGCCTTGCGATAACTTTTCGCAATTCCTTCGCCTGCTCCGTTATTGAGAGCCTTCGTATCCGCCTCGCCAATTAGCCCACCAAAGGCGGCAACAATCTGTTCTCCAGTTACCACTGCGATTTCAGGCGTGAATTCTTTCATCCAAGACTCAATTGCATCGGGGCCGGCAACCGCAGCCGAGAATTCAACATGGTTCTCTTCGCCCATTCCTTCGAGGAAGTCGAGGTCACTGGCGCCAAAAGCTCCAACGCCCGCGATGCTAATTGCGGCAACCGACTGGGGAAGAGTGGTGTCAGCAAGACAGTGCGGACCACCACCAGACCAGCCAATAGAAACGATTTTTGTAATTCCAAAGTGGTTCAGGATCTCGGCGATGTCACCGGCGTTATCAACCACTGTGCGACCCTCATGGCGAGAACTCTGGCCATAACCAGGACGTGAATAAGAGAATGCAAAGCCGCCCTGCTTCTCAACTTCGGCAAGCCAAGTTTCCCAAGTGATAGTGGCTCCAGGGGTACCGTGGTGAAACACCACAGCATGCGACTGAGGTTTTCCGGATAGCAGTAATTCAACGGTTCGGCCATCAGCCAAGGTGAAAGATGTTTGCTCCATGTTGTTAGTCAACCAGTAATTCACAGGTTAAAAGTCCCTGGTTTCAAATAGTTATTCTCTGGAACGATTGGTAAATGCCAAAGCCCACAGCGATTGTTTACATTGATGGGCTGAACCTGTATCGACGGCTCGTCGATAAGGTTTCGGGTGATGGATGGGTCGATTATTGGCTTCTTGCCACTTCCGTCTTACCAAATTTCAAAATAGTGAAAGTTCGGGTATTCACGTCAACTTTGGCAACCGAAGACCCGACGTTGGCTGAGGCTAGATGGCAACGGCAAGTTCAATTGCAACCTGAATTGTCGATCCATGTAGGTCGAATCAAGAAAACCACGAGACTTTACCCTTTGACAGCATCTCAAGTCGTTACTGACGAAAAGAATGCTGTCAAAGTTCTCAAATACGAGGAAAAAGGATCGGACGTTGAACTTGGTTCAAGAATGGTTCTTGATGCAACTCGAAATTTAGCGGATGTGTATCTCCTCATGAGTAGTGATACCGACTTCGCGCCAACTCTAAAGATTCTAAAAATTGAGTTAGGCGTTCAAATTGGAGTTTTAGCAACAACAGACAATTTCCCCAAGTTGTTTTCAAATTTAGAACCGAATGTAATTCGACATGTCAAAGCGAAACACGTCATCGAAGCGTCGGTTAAAAAATCTGAGCCCCTAATTTCTCAGGGGCTCAGCGGCCAATCACCTCAATGATTGGGGTTGAAACTCAATAATAACAAACGAAATAAAAAATTCTAGAGCTGTGAATTACTGTATTTCCTCGACCCCGAGCCAGGCGTTCCAGCCACGGTTGAGTACGAGCCAAGCGATGAGACCGTAACCAACCTGCCCTGGAAGGCCGGAAGGGGAGTTCTGCAGTTCCTGATTCCAGCCGTCGTGGCCAAGTAATGGGTGAAAGCAATCGACGAACGGAACATTGCGACGTGCACAGACGTCTTCAAAGCCCCAAGAGAGTTGTTCAATATCTGTGTTGAGTGCGGCTTCTTTGTGGGGAACCGGGCCGATTACGAAGGGTTCAAGACCGTACTTCATGGCATCGTCAAGAACGGTTGCTAGGTTTAGTCGGCTTCTCGAAGTGGAGAGACCAGCTCGCACGTCGTGGTTTCCTAAAGCGATTGCAACCTGGGTGCGTCCTAGAAGGTTTTGCCTTGGTTGCACTTCGGAGAGCCAGCGTTTGTTTAGACCTAGTGATGTGTCATCCGGGAAAGCCAAGGTGATTAGCTCGATGCTGGGATCAACCTGAGGTGTTCGAGCTTGCACCCGACCTACCCAACCCATACCTTTAGGGTCGCCGCTCGCAGTAACGAGTTGGTCTCCCAACACGATCACTCGAAGCGATGACTCTAGCTGCTGCAAGGCATTCCTTAGGCGTCGAAAGCGCGTTGGATGAGGTCGGCTTGCTCGGCAGCGTGCGCCTTGCTAGAACCGGTAGCTGGGCTTGCACTAGCTGGGCGAGACACGAGCTTGGCAACCTTGCCGTCCATGTATTTAGGCAAGAACAAACCAATGTAGGTCCATGGACCCTGGTTGGCTGGCTCATCCTGAACCCAAACCAGTTCGGCGTTCGGATACTGGGCATATGCTGCCTTGATCTCGTCCACCGGGGTTGGGTAAAGCTGCTCAACTCGCACGATTGCGGTGGTTCGATCTCCGCGCTTTTCTGCCTCAGCCAAAAGATCCCAGTAAACCTTGCCAGAACAGAAGATAACGCGGTTGACCTGTGCTGCATCTAGACCTCGCTCGTCTCCAATCACCGGACGGAAGGTTCCGCTGGTGAAGTCTTCAATCGAAGAAGACGCTGCCTTGAGGCGAAGCATCGATTTAGGAGAGAAGACCACCAGAGGACGTCGTGGGCTGCTGTAAGCCTGGCGACGAAGTAGGTGGAAGTGCGATGCCGGAGTCGATGGCTGAGCCACGGTCATGTTGTTCTGGGCACAGAGCTGCAGGTAACGCTCGATACGTGCCGACGAGTGGTCAGGTCCCTGACCTTCGTAACCGTGTGGAAGTAGCAGAACAACGCCAGAGTACTGGCCCCACTTCTGCTCAGCCGAGGAAATGAATTCATCAATGATTGTTTGAGCGCCGTTGGCGAAGTCGCCGAACTGAGCCTCCCAAAGCACTAGTGATTCCTTAGCCTCAACCGAGTAGCCGTATTCGAAGCCCATGGCGGCGTACTCACTCAAAAGTGAGTTGTAAACCTGGAACTTAGCCTGCTGCTCAGAGATGAACTTCAG